>CALIIG010000022.1 GCA_938018155.1 uncultured Prevotella sp. | reverse complement strand
ACCATGGGGGTGTCTCCGAACTCTCGTACTTCATTTGCAGACTACAAGGAGATATTGGAGGCTGTAGATGTTCGTTGTCTCCGAACTCGCGTACTTCATTTGCAGACTACAAGGAGGTATTGGAGGCTGTAGATGTTCGTTGTCTCCGAACTCGCGTACTTCATTTGCTGAATTTCCTGTGAGCTGATTATATGGCTTGCAGTACATGGCAGTCAAAGAAAATGGCCAAGGTTAGAGACAAATGTGTCTGAGAACCTTGGCCACCAAAAACGATTAACCTAAATCTTATTTCACGATGAATTTCTTACCGTTACAGATGTAGATGCCACGCTTGAGCGGACGTTTCACTTCCATACCTTGCAGGTTGTAGATCTTGCCATTCTCAATGCTATTGTTTTTAACAGTATTGATGCCATCGATGATTTCCTGCGAAACGTGCTTGCCAAAATAGGTGAGGCGGAAGTTGTCGAACACGGCCCAATCGCTGTCCACCTGCTTGTCTTTGGTTACACCGATGGTAAGTTCGCCTTCAGGGCCCACCTTTATGATGCGGGTGTAGACTTTATAAAGTCCGCTTTCGAAATATTCGGCAGCATCCATCACATTGTCGGGTTGTTCGCCGGCAGCGCCTTTCCAACCTATACCCGGGCATTGGTTTATGCCCGCTGCAATTGAGGGAAGTGCTACCTCGTTGCCTTTGCCTTTATATTCAATATAGAGCATGGCATGGCGTGCGGGAGTTGTTCCGTTGGCAACCTTTTGTTGTAGGTCTTCACGACTGCCGTCGCGGTAATAGCCTGTCATGTTCACCTGGTAATAGCCTTCAGGCAGGTTGCTTACAACTTGGTTGACCTCGAACATCTGCTGATAATATGCCTCACAGACAGGGTTGGTGCGTCTGCCTCGGTCGATGACGCCAAGATTGGCATCCTTGAAGTCGCTCCTGTTGTCGGTAATCCAGCCTTCGAGCATTGCAGGGCGGTTGAAACCGGGGCTGGCAAGGAGGTGAGTGGCGTCGACAGGACGTGTTTCGGTTGCCGTTGCAAGCAGCGCGTCACGTTCGGCCTTGGTAACAAGCTTCCATTCGGCGTTGGCATTCTTGGCGACAGCAGCTTCAACGGAAACGGTATTCCAGAATTCCTTATCCATCATTTCATCGGCATCGGTGTTAGATTGCGGTGCAAAGGCTAATCCCTGAGCATGGTTGTCGCCTTTGACGATGTTATAAACATTCTTTTTGCCGGCAACGGGAATGAATGCCCAAACGTCTTTTCCCGGGATGTCAGTGTAGCCGTTATATCCTAAGTAGTTGCCATCTTTACCGCCAAAACGATTGATGGTGAAGCCATCTCCTTCGGCTGTAACAGTGAAGAGCACTCCCGGAACATCTACAGCAGCGTGCGTATTCCAGTCGGAACCGCCCATAAGGAACTTTTGTGAAGCAATATTATAGAAATAGAATTCACCTGCACCGGCAGCAGCACCCTTGTAAATGTCGGGCAGCTTGTCGGCAGCAGCAATCTTGCGGGCAACGCGCAGGTTCACAAGAGCCAGCTTCATGTCGGTGTCGGCAGTAGCGGTCTTAGCTACGTTTTCAGCTTCTGCAATGGCAGTGCTGAATTGTGTGTCATTATTCTTGTTGGCAGTTTTGCAGATTTCCACAGTCTTTGCCAGTGCTTCATAGTTTTCAGCGCAGGCGGCAACGGCATCATAAGCTTTCTGCAGCGCAGAGGTAGCAGTGTTGATTGCCACAGGGTCGGTAGAGGTGAGCGCCTTGTCTGCTGCTTGAATAGCATCGGTGTATTGCTTATTCAATGCAGGGGCGACAGCACCCTTAAACGCCTTGGTCGTGGCGATTATGGCTTTAAGTCCTTTCAGCGCCTCTTCTGCAGTCTGAAGCACTTTCGAGCCGAGATATTTCAGCGAGAAATCGGAGATTACACACCAGTCGTCAACGACGCCGGCCTCTTTTCTTACGCCAAATTTCAGTGTGCCGTCTGTAACAGTTACCGTTATTTCGGCATTTTGGTAATTGCCTTTCCACAGTGCATAGTTAGCTTCATGAGGTGTGTTGGGCACGTAAAGTCCGCTGCCTTGGTCTTTCTCTCGTTCAGCTTGGAAACTAAATCCTTCTTCCGGAGCTGTTTTTGCACCGGCATAAAGGGACATGATGGGGGCCGAGGTGCCGTTGGCATAGTAAGTGGCACGAAGCTGTTCGGTGCCATTGGCAAACTTTTCTGCACCGTAACCATACATCGTATAATCGCGCGTTTCACTTGAACCGTCACGATAATATCCGCGTACGCTGAACTTATAGGTGCCATTGGGCAACCCATTTATGGTTTGATGATAGTTGAAGGTTTGTGTGTTCCAAAACTCTTGAATAGTGTTTGCTTTCACAATGTTCCATCCGCCTTGATAAGTAGAATGCTCGGTGTTGGTTGCAGCTGTAAAATCCAGCTTGTAAGTAGTGTTCTTCGTTGCGAGGTCAGGTGCATCGATAAGCCATGTAACATCTACGGGGTGTTCAACAGAGGCTTTAGCTTTTGCATCGGCGATACGCTCTTCTCGAGTAACGAGTTGCCAGACACTGTTCTTATCTTTGTCTGTAGTGAGAAGGTTGTTGTCTGCCCCTAATACCATGGCATCACATTCTAACCAATACCCATGTATGGATTGGAAATTATCTGCAGGGGAGATGTCCCATGCGCCTACATTCTCGGCGGGCATGTCCCAGTAAAGCAGGCCTGCATCGCCAATCTTATTCGACACACCGTTACCGCCACGGAAGGTAGAACGCAGCTTAAATGTTTTCGGCCCCGTTTTCTCTAATGTTATGGGAAGGCCTCGTGTGCCTACATTTACGGCCGTAGCCCATCCGTCTTTCACGGTGTTGTTGTTTTGAAGCCATAAGCCAGTGGCAACATTGTAGAGGTAGAATTCGCCTCCATTGCCGACAGCATGTCCTGGCCAAGGTGAGGTCTGGGCATTGAGCAGAGTTGCGCTCAACAATCCTATACCTAAGGTTAGTACTTGTTTTTTCATAAGCTATTTTTTAGTTAAATGATTATGCGATGTTCGTTAAGGTTTCAGGCATATATCAAAAGAAACATGGCGCTGCACGGTTTTGAATGCTTGCACCATTTATTTATAGTTGTACTACAAAGATAAACTTTATTTTGAGTACTGATGTGTAAAATCCATTCAAGAGTATAGCAAAAAAGAACCAACGTGGCATATTGGCCCGATTTTGTTATTTTTTGGAATGATAATCGCATCATAGTCTAAAAGGGGCGAGTAATTTTGTAGCGTAATCAGAAAATGTTGTTTAAATCAATACCATAGTATTTTATTCAAGATGAAAAAGCTATTACTCTGTTTGGTTGGTATGGCAAGTATGTTGGCAGCAGAAGCACAGGAGGGTTCGTTTTTCGAGCCCTATCGACGTACAAACCTTCGTCTGCCATCTGTTCCTCTGATAGTAAATGATCCTTATTTCTCCATATGGTCGCCATATAATAACCTATACGACGGCACTACATGCCATTGGACGGGGCAAAGGAAGAGCATTAGTGGCTTGTTGCGAGTTGATGGAGTAGTCTATCGGTTTATGGGAAAAGAGGGGGATAGACTGCTAAAACCAGTAGCGCCAATGGCTGACATAGGTGCATGGACAGCAAAAGTCAGTTATGTAAAGCCTGCTACAAATTGGATACAACGTGACTTTAACGATAGTAAGTGGCAGACGCAACGAGCTGCATTTGGTAGCCCCCAAGAGTATCCTAACATACGTACATCCTGGACAGGTCTTAATTCGGATATCTACATACGTCGCCACGTGACACTGACGAAAGAAGATTTAGCTCGTGACTTGTGGCTGATTTATTCCCATGACGATAAGTGCGAGGTGTACATAAATGGAATTTTGGCAGTCCAAACGGGAGAAACATGGTTGCAGAACGAGGAATTGATATTACCGGCAAATGTAAAAGAGAGTTTGCATGTTGGTGATAATATTATCGCATACCACGTGCATAACACTACGGGTGGCGCTAATGCCGATATCGGTCTGTTTGCCAATGTGAAGGAAAACCATAAAGACATACGTAATGCAGTACAAACCAGCTGTGACGTTATGGCAACCAACACTTATTATTCATTTCGTTGTGGAGGTATAGACTTACGTTTGGTTTTCACCGCACCTATGTTTCTTGACGACCTGAATTTGCTTTCTACTCCCATTAACTACGTCTCTTATCAGGTTTGCTCCAATGATAAGCGAAAGCATGATGTGCAGATATTCTTCGGAACGACACCAGAATTAGCGGTGATAAAGAACACCCAACCCACGATTTCGCGCATACAAAATGTGAACAATATTGACTATGTGCGCACAGGAAGTGTAGAGCAGAACGTGTTGGGCAAGACAGGTGATTTACTTTGCATTGATTGGGGCTACTTGATGATACCCAATGTGAATGGAAATGTAACTATGGCCGATCAAAATACAGTGGAAAGGCAATTTGTTGACAAGGGGACGTTGGCCCAACGTGATGCACAGCGTATTAAGAGTAATAACGAAAGTGAGATGCCTATGCTGGGGTACTTGCACAACTTTGGGTTAACGGATTGCGATTCAAGCTACATGATGATAGGTTATGATGAGATACAAGATGTGCAATTTCTTGGAACGCGCTACAAAGCCTATTGGTCGAAAGATGGACAGCAGCTTACTGATGCCTTCGAGAACTTCCGCGATAATTATAAGTCGTACATGCAACGTGCGCGCCGATGGGATAAAATTATCTACGACGATGCTTTAGCAGCAGGAAATAAGAAGTATGCCGAGACCTTGGCAGCCTCTTATCGTCAGACTTTGGCTGCCCATAAGCTGTTTATGGATAAAGATGGCGACCTGATGTACTTCTCGAAAGAGAACAGCTCGGGTGGGTTTATCAATACAGTAGACGTGACCTATCCTGCTGCACCGCTATTCTTTACCTATAATATACAGTTAGAAAAAGGTGCTTTAGAAGGTATATTCAAGTATTGCGCTGACAGTTCGCGCTGGGGATTTCATTTCCCGGCACATGACCTGGGTTTCTATCCCGTTGCTGACAAACAGACTTATGCCTCCTGTTTTCCTGGTGGAAATGGAGATTTCGGTAAGAATATGCCTGTGGAAGAGGCGGGGAATATGGTTATTCTCACAGCAATGACCTGCCTAAGAGAGGGAAAAGCTGATTTTGCCAAGAAGTATTGGGACTTGCTTACCATGTGGACAAACTATTTGGTAGCTAATGGACAAGATCCCGCTAATCAACTCTGTACTGATGATTTTGCGGGGCATTTAGCACACAACGTAAACCTTTCTGTAAAGGCTATTATGGGAATTGCCGGATATGCATTGATGGCACAAATGCAAGGAGAAGATACTACATACCGTACTTATATGGATAAGGCGCGTCGAATGGCTGCTACATTAGAACGAACAGCAAATGATGGCGACCATTACCGATTAGCTTACGACCGCAGTGGCACGTGGAGCATGAAATATAATATGGTGTGGGACAAACTGTGGGGACTGAACCTTTTCTCCAAACAAATGAAACAGAAAGAATATAACTATTATCTTACAAAGGCAGAACCATACGGTATTCCATTGGATAATCGTGAAAGATATACGAAATCAGATTGGGAGATGTGGACTGCATGTTTGGCCGATACTCAAGAAGGATTCACACGAATGTCAGACTTTGTGTGGGAATTCGCTGACAAGACTAAGAATAGAGTGCCATTTAGTGATTGGTATTGGGTGAACAGTGGCGACTATCAGATATTCCAAGGCCGCTCTGTACTTGGCGGACATTGGATGAAGGTGCTGATGGACAACTTCTTGAAGAATAAGAAGTTTTCAACAGGTATAGAGAATCCTCATCAACTCTCCTGTATTCCCAAGGAAGAGATAGGGCGATATGATGTAGACGGGCGACGGATTTCTGCTCCGACGCGGGGAATAAACGTTGTCCGATACAAAGACAAGACAGTGAAGAAGGTGATAGTAAAGTAAATTCTGGAGTTTTATCACCGTGACAAATAGCTGATAAACTCATGAAGATTTCAATGTCGCTAAATATTTATTCCTCTTATTTATGATAAAAAGAATATTCCTGGTTGCTTGTATGCAGATATTGACTATAGTTGTTTATGGCCAATATACTAATCCCGTCTTAAATAAAAACATGCCCGATCCAAGCGTTGTACGCGCACCCGATGGTCAGTTTTATGTTTATGCTACAGAGGGCGGTGGGCAGTGTGTGCCCATTTACAAGTCACGCAACCTCGCTACGCGATGGCGATTTGCGGGTTCAGCCTTCAACAGCTCGACTCGTCCCTCCTTTATAAAGGGTGGAAACATCTGGGCACCCGATATCAATTACATCAATGGACAATTTGTTCTTTACTATTCTATGGCTGAATGGGGAAAGGAGTGGAACTGTGGTATTGGTGTAGCTACATCTTCTTCGCCTCGTGGAGGATTTGTAGATAGAGGAAAACTCTTTACCAGTTCTGAGATTGGAGTGCAAAACAGCATTGACCCCTGTTTCTTTCAAGACGATGATGGAAAGAAATACCTCTTTTGGGGGAGCTTTCGTGGCGTGTGGGGAATAGAGCTGTCTGATGATGGGTTGTCTTTAAAGCCAGGGGCAGAGAAGTTCCAGATTGGCCCGAACCATAATTGGATGCACCATGGTACAGAAGCCACGATGATGGTGAAGCGTAATGGCTACTATTATTTTATGGGTTCATTGGGTAATTGCTGTGAAGGAGCCAATAGCACCTACCGAGTTGTGGTGTCGCGAAGTAAAGAATTGCGCGGCCCATACGTCAACAGGCGTGGTAAGAAGATAATGGATGTAGGCGGCTCGTATGAAAGTGTGCTGTCGGGTAATGAACTTGTAGCTGGTCCTGGGCATTGTTCGCAACTGATTATCGACGATAATGGCGATTATTGGATGCTGTATCATGGGTTCGATAAGTCTGATATAGACGCTGGCAGAAAGCTTTTCATGGACAAAGTGTTGTGGGATAACGAAGGCTGGCCCTATATAGAGGGCAAACATCCATCGAAAGGAGGGGCAGTTCCTTTCTTTAAAGACGATACCTCTAATGGTATTGCTGATGTCGATGCTACGCCGGATACCTACACTGTTGTCTGTGGTGGCGACAATTATTATCAGATTTCAACCCCCGACAATTCCGCCTTCACGTGGGAACTCTATGCCATAAGCGGCGAAAAGATAAAAGCAGGCAGGGCCATACACACGCAAGATTTATGGTTGACGGATGTGCCCGTGGGTATATATGTGGTAAAGGTAAGAGGAAATAGTGGTAGCATTAAACAGAAAATTGTAAAAGTTAAATAGGCCTTGCTCTGTGTTGAGACATGTATCTTATGCCCGACATGCGGCCTATTGTGCTATACTTTATATAGGCTAAGAATATAACTAAAAACCAATAATAGTATTTATTAAAACCAAGAACAATGAAAAGAGAACTTCTTTTTTTAAAACATGGTTATCTGAATGTGGTATTCTTGATGTTGTTCGGCTGTTGCTCTGTTGCGTGCAGCAATGAAGATGACAATCCCACTCCAGAGCCACCAAAACCCGTAGAAGTGTATCAAGACCTGAAAGTTTTCCAGCTAAACACATGGTTTGGAGCAACACAAGTGAACAATGCTTATAATGGCTTGGTAGATGTTATCAACCAAGTCGACCCTGATATTGTGTTGTTGTGCGAGTTGCGTAACGATCTCTTGTTGAAGAAAATTCCTGATGGCGACGGCGAGTACACACATCGTCTGTGCCAATCGTTAAAGACAAAGTACCAGAAAGATTACTATGGTAAGAATCATGGTACGTTTGTCGGTGTGTTGTCGAAGTATGAAATAAAGAGCTTCAAGGTACTCCCCGCACCCACTGATAACTATATGATAAAAGTAACGGTGGAAGTTCGCGGGCAAGAGATGACTTTCTATTCTGTGCATCTTGACTACAAACACTATGCTTGCTACTTGCCAAGAGGCTATAACAGTGGGCCGGACTGGTCGAAACTTCCCAATCCTATTACCGACAGTAAGCGTATAATGAAGGACAACCGGCTGAGCACGCGCGACGAGGCAATGGAAATGTTTCTTGATGATGCTCGAAGCGAGATGGATCGGGGACGTATTGTTGTCTTAGGAGGTGACTTTAATGAGCCTTCTGATCTTGATTGGCAGGCCAACACAAAGGATATGTACAGCCATAATGGGGTGATAGCCGACTGGGATTGCTCCGTGATGTTGAGAAAGGCAGACTTTGTAGACACTTATCGTGAAAAGTTTCCAAATCCTGTTACACATCCGGGCTTTACTTTCCCTGCTGATAATAAGAATGCCAGCATAAGCCAATTATCTTTCTGCCCAGAATACGATGAGCGCGACCGTATCGACTTTGTATATTATAATAAGTTGCAACCCGTTGAACTGTTGAAAGCTGAACTCGTCGGGCCAGCTGGCTCTATTTATTTTGGCAAGCGTGGAGCCAACGATTCGAAAGATACCTTTATTGAGCCAAAGGGAACTTGGCCTACGGATCATAAGGGAAATCTTACTACATTTAAAGTTCGGGTGAAGAAATAAATGTAGTATAAGATAAAGTATAAAGTTAACTTTAAGATAAAACCATAATATGAAAAGGAATAAACTCATAATGAAGCGTTGGATATATGCATTCTTCATCGTCACCTTATGTGGTAATATGGTAGCTTGTAGCGATAAAGATGAGGATAATACTGCACGTTATAATCCTAATGTGCCTGTAACCATCAGCCGTTACACGCCAACTGGGGGTACCGATAGCCAGGAAATGGTTATCTATGGTTCAAATTTCGGTATTGATCCTAAACAGGTAAGTGTAACGATTGATGGCAAAGAGGCCAAGCTGAACTACGTAAAGTCTGACAGTCTCAGCTGTATCGTACCTTATTGGAGAGAGTCTGGACTATTTGAAGTAGAGGTGAAGGTTGCGAAACAGTCTGCCAAGGCCACTAAAAAGTTTGCATATGCCAGTCCGCTGACAGTGCACACACTGATTGGCTACCGTATAAGCGATGGCAATCCAGGCTGGAAAGACGGCACGTTTGGTACGGGCAAGGACGACGGTTCGGCCACTTTCGGTAAGCAGGCAGCCTTTATGAAGTTTGATCCACAGAACCATGATCATTTGTATGTTGCTTACGAAGACTTCGATAATAGTGGTTACGGCGTGCAACTTATTGACTTGAAAGCTAAGACTGTCACTACTGTGATGCACGGTAGTAAGTGTTTTGAAGGTAAGCGCTTACGTGCAATAGACTTTACGGCAAAGGGCGACATGGTGATTGCTACTGACCGTGACGACAGCGGAGACCGTTCTACCAGTGTATGGATTGTTAAGCGCAACGCCGATGGAAGCTTCACCGATGAGTCGAAATGTGAGGTGCTGGCCGCTTACAAGCAATGCAACACTGTAGCCGTGCACCCTGTCAATGGTGAACTATATTTCAACAGCTACGGCAACAATGCGATTTATCGTCTTGATGTGACCAAGTATTATGCCAATGCATCGGGAACAACTCCGTGGGTTCCCTATCTCACGGGCAATAATTATGAGCAAATGCTTACGCTTGGTGCCAGTCGTTGGAACTTTAACATTACCATACATCCTACCGGCAAGTATGCTTATGTGATAGCACTGAACCAAAATTGCATCTATCGCATGGATTACGATGAGGCCACCAAACGTTTCAAGCAGCCTTACCTCGTTTCCGGACAGCAGGGTGTGAAAGGATGGGCCGACGGCAAGGGAGACGGTACATTGATGAACTTCCCCTATCAAGGCATATTCGTGAAAAATCCAGACTATGTGGCACAAGGAAAGGAAGACGTTTACGATTTCTACTTCTGTGATTATGACAACTATTGCGTGCGTTATCTTACACCCGAAGGTCGTGTCCGCACCTTTGCGGGACGTGGAGCAACATCGGCCATGGGAGATAATAACACCTGGGGGCCTGAAGATGGCGACCTGAGAGAGACTGCGCGCTTCGGTAGTCCTACGGGTATTGCCTACGATGAGCGTACCGAGACATTCTACATTTTCGATACTTACTATAAAACTGTGAGAACGATAAGCCGTTGAACATATATCTTTAACCATGCATGGTGTCGTCAAGGCCTTTGGGTTGCGTTGCCAAAAGGCTGACGACACCACGCAGGTTGCCTGTTTGACGTCTGTCGTGTAGGGCGACAGTATGGTCTGAAGATAAATGACGTCAAGTATTATTGCCCCGGTCAGGGATAAGCAAAAGGAACTATTCCGGGCAAAGATTTGTTCCGGACAGAGGTAACCCCTATCAGTCTGCAAGGCAATTTGACACAGATTACCGTGTGAAATGACTGAGATTGCGATGCAAAATGACTGAGATTACGCTCTGTTTTGACTCAAATCACACCGTGAAATGACTCAAATTGAGAGGTGATTTAATATAGATGACAAAGCCATATAATGGACCTTATTTTATTTATCTTATCCCGAACAGGGGATTATTGACGATATTCACAGTATAAAATAACAAAGTTAACAATGAAACGAATAAAAGTCATTCTGCTGGGATGGGCATTCATAGCGTATGTATGCCCATTGCAAGCACAGGACTTAGCAATATCACTCAGCTTAAAAACGCCGGGTAATCCGTCTGAAACGAGCCTATTGAAACAACAAGGCCAAAGTTGGAAGGACGGCGGACCGTTGAACGTGGTGTCTTCAATGACGAAAGACGGTGACGACGAATTGCTGACGGTAACTCTCTCTGCACGTGAAAAGGTGTTTTTCCACATAGATCTCAGTCTCAATACAGAACTGTCATCTAAAGAATCTGAGTTTTACATGCCTGGCTTTTGGTATCATCGCAATATGCGCTCACCCCAAGAAGCACCTTCTTTTAGAACCAGCAAACATTGGAATTTTAGAGAAGACCGCATGTCTACGCCATTAACAAGCGCTTTCAATCCTCGCAGTGAGAAGGGCATATCTGTATTGCGCGTGTTGGATATGTCTCGTGATGTACAAGTGCAGCTGACCACGGGTGAGGTGATCCTTCCTGGACGCACAACCGTAGGCTATGCCGGATTTGACGGTGATGGCAGTACGGTAGCCTTAAAGTTTGGCTATCCTTACAAGGAAACTCCCAAGCGGTATATCCGCAAGCTGACACTCTCAGACCCCATAACGACTTTTGCTGAATTAGACAAGGGAGAACAGCAGGTTCTGCGCTGGCGCATACACCGCTATAAGGCCAAGGATTTTGGAAACTTCGTTACGCAAGTGTGGCAATACAGCTACGACCACATGCGGCCTCAGCCTTTGAAAAGTTCCTATACAGGTGCAGAGGTGAAGGCTGCCCTTAGCGATTACTTCCGGTATTCGTTTGTAGACAGTTATCCGATAAAATTCAATTCCGGGCTCTCGCTTCGTGTTAATGACTGTATGCCCGCAGCAGAGATGCAGATAGGTTTTTGCGGGCGTGTACTGCTCAATGCTTTCAATGAGATAGAATATGGTATCGAAACAAAAGATAAGGAATTAGTTAGTATGGGGCAAGCCATCTTTGACAGTTTCCTAAGCAACGGATTTGGAAATAGTGGATATCTGCATGATTTTGTAAACTTCCGTGATGGCTTCCCTCAAGAGAGCATCCATTCCATTCGTCAGCAAAGCGAAGCTGTTTATGCCGTGCTTCATTATCTGAAATATGAAAAGCGCCATGGTCGTCGTCATGTAGAGTGGGAGCAACGTATACGTGCCCTCCTTGACAATTTCGTAGGTTTAATAAAAGACGATGGGCACTTTGCCCGCAAGTTTAAGTCTGATGGAACGGATGTCGATACGTCGGGAGGCAGTACCCCTTCGGCAACTTCTGCATTGGTGATGGGATGGAAATATTTCGGTAACAAGAATTATCTGCAGGCTGCTCGCCGAACAGTAAGCTATGTAGAGAAGAACATCATTTCGCAGAGCGATTATTTTTCGTCTACACTTGATGCCAATTGTGAAGATAAAGAGGCTGCTATAGCCGCCGTGACAGCCACCTATTATATGGCTATGGTTACGAAGGGAGAGGAGCGAAAACATTATATCGACCTATGTAAGCAAGCTGCTTACTTTGCCCTTTCATGGTATTATACGTGGGATGTGCCATTCGCTCCCGGACAGTTGACGGGTGATTTGGGATTGAAAACACGCGGGTGGGGCAACGTTTCGGTAGAAAACAACCATATAGATGTATTTGTTTTCGAACTACCCCACATCCTTAGTTGGTTGGCTCAGCAGACAGGTGAGCAGCGGTTTAAAGGAATGTATGATGTTATTACGTCTTCACTCAGTCAGTTGTTACCTGTTTCAGATAACCTTTGCGGTGTGGGCAAACGTGGCTTCTATCCTGAAGTGGTACAGCATACCACGTGGGATTATGGGCATAATGGCAAGGGATTTTATAATGATATCTTTGCTCCGGGATGGACAATCGCCTCCCTTTGGGAACTGTATTCGCCCAATCGTACGACGGATTTCTTGAAATAACATGACTGTTTTTCGGTTTGTTTGAATAAATTCGTACCTTTACACAACAAACTTATGCAGATGAAGATAGTAAGATTGATGATGATGACATTGCTTCTGTCTATCGGTAT
>CALIIG010000021.1 GCA_938018155.1 uncultured Prevotella sp. | reverse complement strand
CACCCAGCATAAACGGCATGAAGGTAAGGCTGACGCTGATATTTCCACGCGACACCGACCCCTTTTTGAAGTCGACCGTCAAGGCTGCCGAGGCCGCCATTCACTTCTATGTGAGTGACGAAATAGAAGTAACCATCGATACAGAATATAAGTCAACGCCACGTCCCGAGGTTGAAAAGCTGCTGCCTGATGTAAAGAATATCATCGCCGTTAGCTCGGGAAAGGGTGGCGTAGGCAAAAGCACCGTGTCGGCAAATCTCGCAATAGCCCTGGCCAAGCTGGGCTATAAGGTGGGCCTGCTCGACACTGATATCTTCGGTCCATCCATGCCAAAGATGTTCGGTGTGGAAGAAAGCCGCCCTTATGCTGTAGAAAAGGACGGCCGTCAACTTATTTGTCCTATCGAAAAATATGGAGTAAAGTTGCTCTCCATCGGCTTTTTCGTCAACTCTGATACCGCTACACTATGGCGCGGAGGCATGGCAACCAATGCTCTTAAGCAGCTTATTGCTGATGCCGACTGGGGCGAACTCGACTACTTTATTCTTGATACACCACCAGGAACCTCCGATATTCACCTTACTTTATTGCAAACTTTGGCAATCACCGGCGCGATAATTGTATCCACTCCGCAAAGTGTTGCACTGGCAGATGCGCGTAAAGGCATCGACATGTACACGAATGATAAGGTAAATGTGCCTATATTGGGATTGGTTGAAAACATGGCTTGGTTCACGCCTGCGGAGTTACCCGAGAACAAATATTATATTTTCGGCAAGGATGGATGCAAGAATCTTGCGCAAGAAATGAAAGTTCCGCTGCTCGCCCAAATTCCTATCGTACAAAGTATCTGTGAGAATGGCGACTCGGGAACACCGGCAGCGTTGAACGTTGACACCATGACGGGGCAGGCGTTCATCAATTTAGCCCAGGCCGTTGTGACCACAGTGAACGTGAGAAACAAAAAAATGCCGAAGACACACATTGTTAAAGTAGACAACAAATAAACGGGAGACTTCTGTTTTCCCTTCTTTCTTATCGCCCTCCGGCTTCTGATTCCATCCATGGAAACAATGAAACTGAAGGGCCTTTTATATATAATATTCCTACGGTTTCTACGTTATTGATTTACAATGACAAAGAATCCATTTTATATTTTCCACATATTTTTTGCATCTCTCTTTGCTTTTTTTATTCTGACTTCATGTGGAGCAGAACGAAATTTCAAGCGCGGGGAGAAGCATTTAGCCCTTGGCGAATACTTCGACGCGGCCAATGAATACAAACAAGCTTATCAGAAAACGCCTGCAAAAGACCGTGACCATCGTGGTTTAATAGCCTCAAAAATGGCCTTTTGCTATGAAAAGACGCTGCAAACAGGCAAGGCTGTGGCCGCCTATCGCAATGTAATCAGATACAAGCAGGCCAGCATGGAAGACCATCTGGCCCTTGCACGGCAGCTCATGAAAGAAGGAAGCTATGCCGCTGCTGAGGCCGAGTTCAGACTTGTATTGGATTCTTTGCCCGACAATACCCTGGCAAGGGAGGGCCTTATCGCTGCAAAAAATGCGCCCCGCATGAAAGAAGAGGGCAGCCGTTACACCGTCAAGAAGATGGATATATTTAATTCCCGTCGGGCCGATTACTCGCCAATGCTCTACGGCGATGCCTACAACCAGCTCTATTTTACCTCTACCCGCAACGAGGCTGTGGGCGACGAACTGAGCAGTATAACCGGAACAAAGGCGGGAGACTTGTTTTATTCGCAGAAAGATGACAAGGGAAAGTGGAGCAAACCCGAAGCCGTGAACGGAGGAGTAAACACTAATTACGACGAGGGAACGTGCAGTTTTTCGCCCGACGGGCGCGAAATGTATCTCACGCAGTGTGCTACAAGCCCGTCCTATCCGCGCTATGCGCAAATCGTTAAGTCGGAAAGGAGCGATGCTGCATGGGGTAAAGCCACTCCCGTTTCATTGTCAGGCGATACCCTTTCAAGCTATGCTCATCCGGCCATTTCGCCTGACGGGCAGTGGCTTTATTTCACATCCGACATGCCCGGAGGTAAAGGAGGGCTCGACATATGGCGTGTACGTATTACCCCTGCCGGCTTTGGTGGCGTGGAAAACTTAGGCGAACCCGTCAACACTGCGGGCGATGAGGAGTTTCCTTCTTTCCGTCCGAACGGCGATTTATACTTTTCAAGCAACGGCCATCCGGGCTTGGGAGGGCTCGATATTTTCATCGCCAAGGTGGGAAAAGACCGTCGTTACCACCTCTCCCACCCGGGATTTCCTCTCAATTCGCAGGGCGACGACTTCGGAATGACCTTTGAAGGTCCGTACAATCGTGGCTTTTTCTCGAGCAATCGCGGCGACGGTCGGGGATGGGATCATATTTATTCGTTCATCAATCCGGAGATAACACAAACCGTTAAGGGCTGGGTTTATGAGATGGATGGCTACGAACTGCCTACGGCCATGGTATATTGTATTGGCGACGACGGCACCAACGAACGCCTTACCGTACACAGCGACGGATCGTTTACAAAGGTTCTCACCCCGGGCGTAACCTATTTGTTCATGGCAACATGCAAGGGTTATCTCAACCATCAGGAAGAAATCAAGGCTCTTCCCAACCCCAGGGAGTCAACAGACAGCACATTACAGTTTGCCCTGGCGAATATTTCGGCACCAACGCTCATCGACAACATTTTCTATGATTTCAATAAAGCCACGCTCCGTGACTCGAGTAAAACAGCTCTCGACC
The DNA here is from genome assembly GCA_938018155.1 of uncultured Prevotella sp. Taxonomy (GTDB): domain Bacteria; phylum Bacteroidota; class Bacteroidia; order Bacteroidales; family Bacteroidaceae; genus Prevotella. Next base: position 3,211 of record CALIIG010000021.1, on the reverse strand, counting down.
ATTTAGTGGCCTTGTTAAAAGAGAACGGAAACGTTACGATTGAGCTTAGCGCGCATTGCGATTACAAAGGCTCGGCCGAATATAACAAGCATCTTTCGCAGCACCGCGCGGAGGCAGTTGTGGCCTATCTCATACAGCATGGCATTGCCGCCGACCGCTTAACGCCCGTAGGATATGGCAAGGAGAAGCCTAAAATTATCAAGAAAAAGCTTACTGAAAAGTATAATTGGCTGAAAGAAGGCGACGTACTGACGCCCGAATTTATACAGAAACTAAAAGACAAAAGCAAAGAAGAGATATGCAACCAGCTCAACAGGCGCACCGAATTTACCGTGCTTCGCACCACCTATGGCATGTTCGACAAGGACGGTAAGCTCAAGAATGTGCCGAAATCCAAGCCTCAAAAGGATGCAAATACCGAAGACGACGGCTTCAATATCATCATAGAATAGAGCGGTTTTCAGTGGCACTTACAATACCTAAAAACAGAACTACAAGCACTGCAGCCTCTATGCTCTGCACGTTTACATCATCCAGGTGAACTGCCGACAGGCTGCTCATCACACCCTGTGTGGCATTTGTCACAAAAATACGCACGCGGTCAGCTCCGTCAGCCAGCAGAAAAAATACCACTGCAGCCAGTCCGCACACCATCGTCCACACGAAGTTACGACGTCGTGCCGTCTGTGGCAGGCTGTCCATTACACGTTCAGTAAAGCCGTCATCAGGCAATTCGGCCTTGTTTTCTGCAAAAAAGGTCTTTAAAATACGCTCTTCTCCGTTCGTAATATGATTATTATCCATCATCATTTATTCATGATAGCCGTTATCTTTAAGATATTTTACTAATTTCTTTTTACCGCGGGTAAGATGGCTTTTCACCGTATTGACCGGCATTTCCGTAATTAAAGCTATCTTGTCAATGGGCTGTCCCTCTATCAGTTGCAGCGTAATGCACACCCGCTCATTGCTGCTCAGCACGCCGAGTGCGTCCTGCAGGTCCATCTTCAAGCCGCTGTCACCGTTGCCATAAGCCCGTGTTGAAGCCGGAACTGTATCAATATTCTGTGTCGAATGCCGGCTGCGGACATAGTCGTAATATACATTGTAAGCAATGCGATACAGCCAGGTGAGGAACGAAGACTTGCCCTGAAACTGACCGATTCGCGTGTAAGCCTTCACAAATGTGTCTTGTGCGAGGTCGTCACTAAGCTGACTATCACCACCCGTTTGGCTCAAAAGGAATCGCCTTACAGGCGACTGGTATTTCCGTACAAGCGTGTCAAATGCCCGCCTGTTATGGAAAACAGCCACCTGTGTAACCAGACTGATGTCCTCAAACTTATCCAAAACCGCTTACTTTGTGGTTTTACCAATCACCAATTGCCCCGCACCGTAGCAGGCAAACATAAGGCCACAGCCTACGAGGAAACCGGCATGGTTCACAAACGCAAACATAATAGCTATACCTATACCTATTGAAACATTCCTCACACCGCGCTTCCAGTAATACTCCGGCGATTCAGACTTCAGCGATTTTGCCGCTTCGGGAATGGGCACACCCTTCTCCATGGCCTTCTCAGCCAGCTCTATCCTCTTGTTATGCCTGTTGATAAAATACTTGATCAGGAAAATAAAAGCGATAAGAGGCGCAAGAGAGAACAGCAGAGCAGCCAGTATTACCACGATGGCCAGCATGAAACCGCCCACACCTAACGTACCGTTAAGTATTGCTTGGATGATGGGTTCGGATTCCGATTCTACCTTTGTGCGGTTATGATATATGGTAGCAGGCTGCGCCATACTGTCCTTAACACCTGCCGCCGATGACGTATCGCTGTAGGCTTCAATGCCTTGCTGGTAGGTTTTTGCCTTGTTGACGGAGTCGGCTTTCGCCTTTTTGCTCCGACGGGCAGCCTGTTCGGTAAGAGCCTGATGGCGGCGATGTGTCAACTTTTGGGCTGCCGTAGCCTGGCCTGCATTGAGCGAAAGCAAAAATGCCAATGCCATAAGATACTGTTTCATAATCATATTCTGTTTTTCTTAATTTCTGCTTGTTTGACGATTGACGCCTGTATATAGTTGCAAAGTAAGGAAAAATATCATATTTTTGCAACCATAAAGCTCTATTCTTATGACATTGCCTCCTCTTTTCGAAGACTATACGCGCCGGCTTATGGGCCCTTCTCTCTATGCCAAACTAACGGAAGCCCTGCAACATGACGCCCCCGCCAGCATACGCCTCAACCCTTTTAAGCCCATTATTTCAGAACAAGAACAAGCCCATGACGCTGCCATCCGTCAGGCTTCACGTGTGCCCTGGTGCGACACGGGCCTGATATTGCCCAACCGTCCCAATTTTACCTTCGACCCTCTGTTGCACGCCGGACTGTATTATGTTCAGGAATCGTCGTCGATGTTCGTCAGCGAGGTGCTGCGTCAACTGGTACATGAACCGGTGATGATGCTTGATTTATGCGCCTCCCCGGGCGGGAAGACCACTGCTGCACGTGCTGCCCTGCCTGCCGGAAGCCTGCTGTTTACGAACGAACCCGTCAAAACAAGGGCCAGCATACTGGCTGAAAACGTACAGAAATTTGGCCATCCTGACGTTATTGTCACCAATAACTACCCGCGAGACTATCGTAAAGCCCGACAGATTTTTGACATTATCCTGGCCGATGTGCCCTGTTCGGGCGAGGGAATGTTTCGCAAAGATGCTGGTGCCGTCAGCGAATGGAGCCTGCAAAATGTTGAAAAATGTCAGACTTTGCAACGTTCAATCGTCGAAGACATTTGGCCATGCCTGCGTGATGGCGGTCTTTTGGTTTATTCAACATGTACGTTCAATGCCCGCGAAAACGAAGAAAACGTCAGCTGGATAGCCCGAAATCTCGGGGCCGATTTTGTTGAATTGGAAACCCCTGACGAATGGAATATCACAGGCTCGCTTGTTGACAGCCACCCCGTTTACCACTTTATCCCCGGGCTTACCTCGGGCGAAGGCCTATTCATGGCAGTGTTGAGAAAACACGGCGAGGGCACAGACGTTTTGAAGGAAGCCCGCACAACAGCCGTAAAAGGGGCAGAACGCAAGCGCCACAAGGGCAGGGAGCGGGGTACCTCACCCGCTGCCGACACAGCCCAAACGGCGGCATGGCTGCAGGGCGACTTCACCCTCATGGACGAAAAAGGCTGCATCAGGGCCATC
>CALIIG010000020.1 GCA_938018155.1 uncultured Prevotella sp. | reverse complement strand
AAAAATGTCTCCTTCCAATCGTTTCATGAACAAAGACATGAAATCGAAGTCGATTTCTCCGCCTTCCGTAGCAGGAAGATAAAGGCGGCTTCTTTTCAACCGTGTAAGCGTTGCTCCATAACTACCCCAACTGAATTTTACGACCAGTTTTTTATTGCCACGATAAGGAACAGTGCATTGTATTTATCAAGCTTGTCGTGTCGTATTATCTGAATATTCTGTCCTGTATAAAAGGAAGTTGGTTGATAGAAGACTGTCTGTGTGTCAAGCCCTATAGTAATGACATTTCCATTATCCATACAATATCTGTCAGATTGACTACCAACAAACATATCCATACCATTTGTTGTATCAGTACGTGTGATGTATGGATAATCCCCCTGTATGTTTATGAGCTTATTCTTATCTATGCCACTTTGAGTAGCCTTAATGGAAAATTCTTCACCAAATACAAACTCTTTCCAGTTAGAATGTAAAGAATTACCCCCCCCGTTTACATTTGTTAACCTTTCGCTTATCAGTCTCTTACATAATTTTTCTATTGTGGGTTTAAGCAGTTGTTGTTCTTTTTGCTGCATATAAGCTTCCATGAAGTCCCAATCGGGTACGCCGTCAGTAGTAACAGGCAACAAAATATTTTGATGAGGTAAATCAGAAGACGACAATTGATTACCATAAGAGAATTTTTGAAACTGCCTACGTAATTCAGTTGAAATAAAAAGTCCTACATAACGGGTTAGTGTTCTGTCATTCAGTGTTAAGCTATGTATTTTCATATCATAGCTTGCATTATAGGGTTGATAGAAAACGGAACCAAGGAAAGAAACAGAGATACAATTTTTGTTGGTCCTAAATGCGTTTATACACAGCTCCACAGTAAAGCTGTCTATTCCATTGCATGTATCAGTAGCCGTAATACGAGGCATCGTCCCTTCCCTAATTTTACTTTTAGGAACGTTAGCCCCTGTAGATACAGTAAAAAGCTGCTCTATCTTAAATTTTTGCCAAGTTCTATCTGCAAGATTAAGCATCAGTTTTTCCTCCTTCCTCTATGTCATCAAACAAATATCCCCGCCCGTGTGTAATCATGTTGAACTCAAAGGTGAGATAGTCGGCCATGGTTTTCTCAAAGTCGGCTTCCGCAGGTATCTCGTCATTAAAGTAGTAAAAGGCATGCAGCCACTCGTCCCCGGCTTCGATAGTAGTTTTCACACAGAAACGGGTTTCTGCTTCAGTACGGCCAAACCATACGTCGAGCAGATGCTGACGCTTGTCTTTAGCCGAAGGTGTTTCAACAAGCCCGATGTGCGGACTTACCACAAAGCCATCGTCTTCAAAATTGATGAATCGGCACTGGTGGTTCTTTGCATGAGGTATGCCAGCAGTAAAAACAGCAATACAAGGATTTACACCTACCCCGTAGAAAGTATCCTTATTGAGCGTTATAACTCCTTCAAGTGTGTGATGCTTTAAGATGTTGGCTTTGATATTACTTTCCTCCCTGCTCTTCCCTGTAAACGATGATTGAGGAACAATTACCACACAGCGTGCCCCCTCTACAAGAGAATTAAGGAGATGCTCTGTGAAGTTAATCTCATAGAGCGACGGATTAGCTTTAGACCCTTGCGAATAAGGCGGGTTCATCATTCCCACTGTACAGCCCTTGAGTTGTAGTTTTGAAGGACTCTCACGCAGGAAGTCAAGGTTGTGCAAGTTACTCTTTCCATCGCCACGCAATATCATATTGGTCGTAGCAATGGTGAACATATATGATTGCAGTTCGATACCAAAAAGGCGGTCGCGGCGTATGCTTCGGCGCAGCGTTTCATCATCAGTTTGCTTAACCATTTTGTGCATGGCTGCGATGAGGAACCCCGCCGTACCACAGCAGGGGTCGAGCACTTTGTCGTCGGGGGTAAGCTGTGCCAGTTCGCAAAAAAGTTCGGTAATATGCTTTGGAGTCAGCACAATACCAAGTGTCTGTCCGTCACCACCCGAATAAGACATAAATTCTCCATAGAAGCGTCCCAAATAGTCTTCGGCAGAGTTTTGATAGCGTATGTTCTTAAAAATACTCTGATATAGGAACTCCGTGTAATGTCTTAGTGGAGTTTTACCGAGAGTTTCATCTTTCTCATTGATTTTCGTGGTGTCTTTGATGACGGCAAATTGTGACAGCAGTTTGTCACGCTTGGTATCGGGGGTTACGTTGGCACGGTAGAGGTTACTTTTTATAGCTTCGCATATTTTCTGCCCGTCAGTCTTCACGGTGTCGCCTATAAGACTTTCTATAGAAAAGGTTTTGTGCTCAATTTCCCGTAGTGCAAGCATGATACCCGATACCACAAGGGGTTTCTGTTCTGTGGTAAGGTTACCATAGTTCCGCAGGTCGTTATGCAGTATAGCAGCATCACTTAGAATATCGGCAGTAGTTTTTTCCACATCGGTTGCTTCGTGGAGAATTTCACGAAGATAGAACTCTTCTATATTTGATGTATTGAACGAAATAAAAGTTTCCACATCTGGCAACTGCTCGTAGTCGCCACGGTCGTTAACGAACAGGGGGGTAATACGGTGGTGCTTCTCATCGCCCGAAATTCCGAAAGCCAGCACTTTCTTATAGCTGGTATGTTTAGCAAGGTGCAGAGCATAGAAGAGGGCACCGTTCACAGCATTGTCTTTTACCGATTTCACATCTTGTGCAACCACACCGCTGATTTCGTTGATATGCTGGTCGAGCGAGGCTTTATCTTCAATAACTATCAAAAAGTCTTTTACAACACCGCAATACTCGGGGAAACCAACGTTTCCTGTCCCTGCTTTCGATGCTGTCTTCAGTGCCTCATCTATCTCTTTGATGTCAGAACCCTGTGCCGTGAGTTTTATGTCAGCTTCTTTAAGCAGACCGTAGACCCACAGGTCGGTATCGGCTTCCTTCCTTTTTGCCATATATATAATAACAGGTAACAGCTTTGTTCTTTTATGTTTCAGTTTGCAAAGATTGACCTGGCTGAATAAGCTGACGGTTTACCCATACTTGTTCAGTACAGGTTTAAGCACAGTTTAACAGGGGAGGCATGCTTTGCCTTGTCCATGTGCCCGAATAACCCTGTTCGCAAGTGCCACCCCATGACTCTGGGGATGCGAGCACGCGAATCAGGGGGCGCGGGTACGATGGTTCAGCCCCCCGACTCCTTAACTCCGGGGGCACGAACTCACCCGATTCGGGGGTGTGGTCACACCAATTACAGGGCATGAACCCGTCACGAAACCCTTTAATTTTATACTTCCAGGCGCAACTCTTTAATTTTTTAATCTTTTAATTATTTACCTCTAAGGTTTTGCTTTTTTACCTTTTCCCCTTTTTACTTTTTAACAATGCTTATGGCATAGCCGCCTCCGCTTGCTGCACGCAGGTTGAGGACGGAACGCGACGTCACCTCTTTCTTCGTGATGGTATAGGCTTGCGGATTGGTGCGGTAGTCGGCATCGGGAGCATCGGCATAGATAGTGGCGACGTATTTGCTGCCTTTGTCGAGGAAGTTGAGCTTCAGCTTCGACGTGTGTCCCTGCTCGCCGGCGGTACAACCCACAAACCAATTATCGGTGCCTTTGGCCTTACGGGCAGCCGTGATGTACTGGCCGGGCTCGGCTTCGAGGTAGCGACTGTCGTCCCAGTCGACGGCAACGTCGCGGATAAACTGAAAGGCGTCCATGTGTTTCTGATAGTTTTCTATCATGTCGGCAGCCATTTGCAGCGGACTGTACATCGTGACGTACAGGGCAAGCTGGCGGGCGAGGGTTGATTTTACATGCGAATGGTTCTTCGGATTGTTCCTGCTCATGTCCATTTCAAATATGCCGGGCGTGTAGTCCATGGGGCCACCCTGCAGACGTGTAAACGGCAGGATGGTAGTATGATTGACGTTATTGCCTGCGCCGGCTTCGTATTCGGTGCCGCGTGCCGATTCGTTGCCGATGAGGTTGGGCCATGTGCGGCACAGACCCGTGGGGCGGACGGCCTCGTGTGCGTCAACCATCACGTGGTGACGGGCGGCTTCCTTAATGGCGTACAGGTAATGGTTTACCATCCACTGGCCGTAATGGTGCTCGCCGCGGGGCAGTATGTTGCCCACGTAGCCGCTCTTCACGGCGTTGTATCCGTATTTGTTCATGAGCTGATAAGCGGCCTCCATATGGCGTTCGTAGTTGCGGACGGACGATGATGTTTCGTGATGCATGATGAGTTTTACACCTTTTGAATGGGCGTATTCGTTGAGCGCGCGGATGTCAAAGTCGGGATAGGGCGTAAGAAAATCAAATACATAGTCCTTCTCATGGCCGAACCAGTCTTCCCATCCCGTGTTCCAGCCTTCTACAAGCACCTGTCCTATGCCGTTGTCGGCGGCGAAATCGATGTACCTCCGCACGTTTTCGTTCGTGGCTCCATGGTGGCCGTGGGGCTTCACCTTGGTGTAATCGATGTTGTCGAGCTGCACCGAGGGCAGGTCAGAGGTGTACGACCACTGGCTCTTGCCGTTGATCATCTCCCACCATACGCCCACAAACTTCGTGGGTTTTATCCACGAGGTGTCCTCAATTTTGCAGGGTTCGTTGAGGTTCAGGATAAGGTTCGAAGCCAGAATCTGACGTGCATCGTCGCTTACCATGATGGTGCGCCAGGGGCTTTTGCACGGTGCCTGCAGATAACCCTTGTCGCCACGCGCATCGGGTGTGAGCCAACTCTCGAACGTTAACGTTTTGGGGTCCAGATTAAGGTGCATGCAACTGTAGTCAACAAGCGCGGCTTCGTGCAGGTTTACATACAGCCCGTCGGGGGTTTTCATCTGTAGCGATGTCTGCACGCAGGTGGGAGCGACGAGCGTTTGCGACGCATTGCTCTCGAAAACCTTAGGCTGAATAACGGAAATTTCGCTCAGCTTCGACTGGGTATAGTTGTATTCCTGCGTGTCGTAATCGCCCGAAATCCACCACGCTGTGTTGTCGGCGGGCATGGCAAACTGCGAGTGTTCCTCCTTGATGGTGAAGTAATTGAGATTCTCCGACAGCGGGAACTCGTAGCGGAAACCCAGTCCGTCGTTATAAAGACGGAAACGGAGGTTCAGCCCGCGTTTCTGCAACGGCTGCTTCATAGCCACGAAAAGTTCGTTGTAATGGTTGCGGATGTTGCGCGTTTCGCCCCATACAGGCTGCCAGGTTTCGTCAAAGGCCGACGCCTTCATGCCGGCAATACGGAATCCGCTCATCAGATTGGCCATGCTTTCAGAGCCTTTTTCGCGCGTGAACGAGCTGGTAACCGATGTCGAGAACGACCCCTGACCGTCGGTTTTCAGCTCCAGACCGAGGTAAGAGGGCCTGACAACGCTGCGGCCCTTGTACGTAAGGTCGTAGGAGGGACGGCCTGCGGCATCGAGCGTAAAGTTCATAACAAGACGACCGTCGGGCGAAACCAGCCGGTAACTGGTGGCTAAGGTGTCGCCCACACTGGCTTTTTCCTGATTGCGTGCAGCCACGGGAACAGCCCTTGAAAGGAACATTCCCAGTACGAAAATCACCGTCAGCACGCCGTTCATAAGCGTATTGCGATGTCGGAATAATAATTTTCTTTCCATCTTTATTGATTGAATATTATGAAAAATTTATGTCATTCAAGAGTCTGGAGGATTGTTTTTAGGGGTCAGAAGTTAAGGAGCAATTAAAAAGTAAAAGGGTAAAAGGGTGAAAAAGCTAAATAAATATCGCCGCCTTATATGAGTTATGGAGTTAAATAGCTAAATAGTTAAGAACGCCTTCCCCTGCCCCCTCCAAAGAAGAGGATAGGAAAAGGCATATATTTCATAAACCAATAACATGATTAATATATTAAAATACCCGTCTTCCATGCTGTCTTCGTGCTTCCAACATCCCCTCCTTTGGAGGGGCTTGGGGAGGCTTTCTTTACCTTTTT
>CALIIG010000019.1 GCA_938018155.1 uncultured Prevotella sp. | reverse complement strand
TGCCGGCGGCACCTCGCTTGGTGGTAACAAGGATAACGCCATTGCCGGCGCGGGCACCGTATATTGATGCGGCACCGTCTTTCAATATGGAAATGCTCTCAATTTGGCTGGGATCCAAGGCCGATAACGATGCTTCGACACCATCAACTATAATTAAAGGTGCATTGAAATAGCGAATATACAGTTGCGAATCGTCTTGTCCGGGAATGCCTGACTCCTGTTTTGTAATCAACCCCGGGAGCTGACCGCCGAGTGCATTCGTCACATTGCCGATGGGAGCAACGGTTATTTTGTCGGTCTTGATTTGAGAAACCGAACCCGTTACCGTTCCTACTTTCTGCACACCGTAGCCTACGGCCACCACCTCGTTGAGCAAATTGTCGCTCTCTTTCAGCACCACACTGATATGACGACCCGCTTTTACCTCGCTCGTTTCGTAGCCCACGTACGAAACTACCAGCGTTGACCTGGCTGGTGCCTGCAATGTAAAGTAGCCGTCAACATCGGTAACGGCGCGGTTATTCGTCCCTTTTTGTGTAACAGTAGCCCCTATAATGGGGTTGCCCTGCTCGTCGATTACGCGACCCTGCGACTGTTTGCCTTGCTGTTGGGGCAATTCACGGCCCACGCCAACGGCAGTTTTGACCGCCTCTGAAACATCAATCCCTGTACGACCAGCATATACACTGCTATTCGACAGAACGGCCATGCAGGATATTATCATCAAACTTTTGACATTCATAGTATTTAAATTTTAGATTGTTACGCTGTAATAATGATATGATTTACCTGGCAGAGCTAACCGGTTTTACCCGTTTCATAAGCCAAAACATATATCCCCAAATACAGATAAGGAAAACAACGGCTGCCACTTGCGTTTTAAAGCCATCGGTAAAAAGGCCCAATACCGGTGGAAGTATGCCGCCACCTACCAGACCTACTATCAGCAATGCCGATATTTCATTGGCCCGGCTGGGCATGTGTTTCATGGAAAGGGAGAAAATAATAGAGAATAAGTTGGCATAACCCAATCCGAAAACAACAATGCTGATATAGAAAAGGGCTATATTTTTGCTGATAACCAACAGTATCAGCCCCACTAATGCCGTCCATATACTGATGGTATAAAACTTCACTTCGGCCATTTTCATCAGCAGAATACCGCCTGTAAAGGCTCCCGCTGCACGGGCAAAGAAGTAGATGCTGTTGCTCATTCCGGCATCTTTCAACGATAATCCGCAACGCTCCATGATTAATTTGGGGAACGTCATGTTAATACTTACATCCACTCCCACCAATACTACTATGCCCAAAAAGAAAGCAAGAATATACGGATCTTTCAATAACGACAGGGTTTGGGTGAACGATACCTCCTGTTTTTCGCCGGTTTCTCCGGGAATGGGCGTCAGCCAGAGCCATACAAAAGCCAGCAACGACGTTACGGCATAGAACATAAAGATAAACTTCCAGCCGTAAATGGTGCCGGCTGCCCAGGCTACAATAATAGGCCCGAGGAAAGAACTTACGGCCTTTATAAATTGTCCAAGTGTGAGCGTTCCGGTTAATTGTTTCGGCGAAACCACGTTTGTTACCAGCGGATTTAAGGCTACCTGCAGGATGGTATTGCCTATACCTACCAGCGAAAAGGTAACAAGCATGGTGGCAAAACTATAATCAAGCAACGGCACTATCATGGCAAGCACCGTTATGCAAAAACTTAAGGCCACCACTTTCTTGCGTCCTATACGGTTCATCAGCATGCCCGTGGGTATAGCGCACAGGAAAAACCATACGAAACATGACAACGAAATAAGATTGGCTACAGAGTCGTTGAGGTCCGTAAAGTCGCTTTTCACGTAGTTATTAGCCATGCCAATAATATCGACAAAGCCCATAACAAAGAACCCAAACATAATGGGCAGTATTCGAACCAACGGGAATGAGTTGTGTTTTACGTTTTCCATTTCTTCCTTTTTTTATGATTTTTCCACTTGTAATTCGGCTTCTATGAGCTGAATAAGGATGTGAATTACTTTAATATGTATCTCCTGGATGCGGTCGGAAAAGGCTGAACGGGGCGCACAAACGGCTATATCGGCAGCTGCCGACAGCTTATTTCCGCCTTCAGAAGTCAGCGCAACCACTTTCATTTCTTTTTCATGGGCTGCCTTTACGGCCCGCAAAATATTCTCTGAATGGCCACTTGTGCTGATGGCCAGCAAAGTATCGCCGGCCTTTCCCACGCCTTCAACGTAGCGACCGTATATGTCTTCGAACGAAAAATCGTTGCCCACGCAGGTCATATACGCCGCATCGTTAATGGCTATGGCAGGCAGAGGACGCCTGTTATAGCGATAACGACCCGTGAGTTCTTCGGCAAAGTGGGTGGCATCGCAAAGTGAGCCTCCGTTGCCACAGCTTATTATCTTGCCTCCCTGCTTCAGTGTTTCGGCCATTATACGGCCTGCTGTGGCTATGGCGGCGATGTTAGCCGGGTTCGTTATAAACGCCGTCAGCTCATGATGAGCCTCCTGTAAACTTGCTTTAATGATATTTTCCATTACCCCATATCTTTTCATTTACATTCCTGCAACCGATAATGCGGCAAAGTCGCCTATCTGTTCGTCAAGCTCTGCCGTCCTTACTTCGCAAACCTTACTTGCACAAGGCAGGGCCTCGCGGTCGATAACACGCTGCATTCCTTCTCTTAACAGATGTTCGCAACGGGTAAATATGCTGCCAATAACAATTACTTCGGGGTTCAGCGTGTCTATAATAATCGATACTCCACGACCTAAATATTCGGCGGCTATGTCGAAAGCATGCTTCGCTACCGCGTCACCGGCCGATGCCTGACGGGCTACAAGCTGCGTGGTTATTTTGTCAAGACCGCCCAATTCACACCATGACACCTTGTTTCCCTGCTGCCATTGCTCCTTCACAAGCGTGCAAGCTATCTGCGCTATGCCCCCGCCGCTTGTGAATCCCTCAAACGATCCGCGCTTGCCATAACCCACAGGACCGAACTCTGCCAGCCTGATGTGGCCCACTTCGCCCGCATTATCGTTGGCCCCACTGTACAGTTTGCCGTCGATAACAATGCCTGCGCCCAAACCTGTACCCAATGTAAGGAACACCATATGGCGCGAACCGCGGCCTGCTCCAAACTTATACTCGGCCAGAGCACAGGCATTGGCATCGTTCTGCAGGTGCACAGGGATGTGCGTTAAGTCTTCTATGATTTGTACAATAGGTATATTATCCCACCCGATAAGGTTGGGAGGCGACATGATTATGCCTTTCGTGCTCGACAGCGGACCGCCGCATGATATGCCGATACCCCTGGTATTCTCAGGTGTTAACCCATGTTTTTTAAGCATTGCAGCCACACTTTGGCAAATGTGTTCAATGGTTTCGTTCACGTTGGTTGTCGCAAAGCGGTCCTTATCAACCACTGTAAGCTCATCGTTTACCTTACAACCGTAAGACACGGCGCACTTGGTGCCGCCAATATCTATACCTATCAGGTTCTCTCTCATACGCATTAGTGTTTTGGTAAATTGTTATTTTTTACTTTAATTATTATATAATCGGGTCTTCTCCATCCACTTACGGTAGCTGTTTAAGCGGTAAGGGGGCTTGCCATACAGGTAATGATTGCCATACGTCCGTCCGCCCACCTTATATACAATAAGGTATACGCCCTGCCCCTGTGGGGCTGTAAGCTGTGTAACAGTGGCCTTACCGTTACGCGGAATGGTAAAATTGCCCTGGTAGATATTTCGTCCGCTCTCTACATCGGTTACGGTAACACTGCCTTTTGCTTCCCTGCGGGTATCGTTTACAGCCTTTAAAACCAATGAGCCATCGGTGGCATCGTTCACAAACAGGCACACATCGCGCTCGGCTTCACGCAGGTAATAGTAGGCGCGCTTTTTGTTAAAGTAATAGTCAACAACAGCATCCGACAACAGTGGCCAGCCATCTCGCAGGTTCCACCAGATGATACCGCTCTTGTTTTCAAACTTCTGGCCGCGCCACATCTCCAGGAAATACTTCATGGCTTCGGCCTGAACGCTTTGCGAAGCCATCACAAAGTCGTCCAATTTACGAGGTATATCGCCGAAAACGCTTTTGATTTGGTTCAGCATTAAGTTGTTACGGTCGTAGGTTTTACCCCATACGGCATAGCGTCTTACCGACTTGGTTACCCACTCGTCGTTCCATTCGAAGCCGCGTTTCCATGGGTAAACACTGTCCTTGCTGAACATTTTCTGAAGGCTTTTTACCCCCGGGCACCCGTGATAACCTATTTCACTGCAGAAAACGGCAGTGGCATCGCGGTAGAACGAGTCTTTATAGTATCCGCGGGGGCCCCACAAATGGTTCTCGGGAAGCAGATTATCGCCTCCGCCATGGCGGTAAACGTTCTCACTATAATAGGGTGAACTAGGCAGATAGGGGCGCGTAAAGTCGAACTCGTACAGCACCCTCGGTATTATCTCACGACTTATTCGGTCGCGATTGGGGTCGAAATGGAAATGGCGCAACGTCTGGTAAGCTATCATATCGTCCTCATTATTGCCCGACCACAGGGCCAGAGAGGCATGGTTGCGCAGTTTCAACACCACGCTTTGCACCTCTTCTTCAACAGCCTTTACAAAGTCGTCGCGCTGCGGATAGAAGTTACAGCCCATGGCAAAATCCTGCCAAACCAGCACGCCAAGCTCGTCGCAGCGGTCAAAGAAGTGGCTATCCTCATACACATTTCCTCCCCAACACCGAATCATATTGATGTTAAGGTCGGCCACCATGTCCATCATCTTGTCTACATGCAGTGTATCTCTGCTGTGCAGGGCGTCCAAAGGCACCCAGTTTGTACCGTGAATGAAGATGGGTTCACCGTTTACAATAAAGCGGAAACGGCCGGGCTTCTCAGCCGTATTCATATCATTAAGGTCGAGTTTAACCGTACGAAGTCCTATCTTCTGGCTGTTACCGGCCAGCACGCGCCCCGTTTCGTCAACCAGTTCGGCCCGTGCTTCATACAACGCTTGCCTGCCATAGCCGCGCGGCCACCACAATTCGGCGTGGTCAAGGCTCCACATACAGCGGAAGGCCTGCGTTACAACGGGTTTCTCCAACGTATAAACCACCTTGCCATGACGGCTCAATGTAAGGCGCGCCGTGACGTGGTCGAACCTTTCCATGGGCATTGACAGCTGCACATCAGCAAACAATTGTACGTTGCGCGTGGCAGTATCTATCTCGCTTACATAATAGTGAACATCGCGAAAACAAACGGGATTGATGACGCGCAACTCTACGTTTCGCCATAAACCGGCACTTACAAGGCGGGGCATAATGTCCCAGCCGAACATGTGTGGTGCTTTGCGGGTATACGCCGATTCCTCTGAAGCAAAGCCGCCTATGCTGAAAGTGCCCAGCAAATGTTGCTGTGCCTCGAGCACTGGTGAGCGCAAAATAACCTGAAGCACGTTGTCGGCACCAGCCGGTTTCACAGCATCGGTCACGTCAAAGGCGTGTTCAATCATCATATTTTCGGCCGAACCGATATGCTTTCCATTCAGCCACACGTCGGCTAAACAGTCAATTCCGCCAAACCACAGCTGCAAACGTTCGCCATCATTCAGCGCAGGCGTAGCGAAATGCCTGCTGTAACACCACTGGTTTCCTTCCCATTGGCGCAGGCTGTTCACGTTATTGCCCACCATGGGGTTGGCTGTCAGCCCGGCCTTTTGCAGGTCGAGTTCTACATTTCCCGGTACGGTGGCATTGATGGTCTTGCTGTTTACGTGCTGCATGGCTTCGGGCGAGCGCACGGCTTTCGCCGGTTGTTTCCAGAAAGACAGCTGCCATTGCCCGTTCAGCGTGTAGGAACGCTGCCCTGCGGCCATCATTGCGGTAATGACTGAAGCCCATAAAAGCCCGGCCAAAATAATCTTTACAAAACGCATGTCAGGTTTAATTCTTAGGTTTTTATTTGCCGGCGGCCAACTTTATACGATGGTGTCCGCCCGTAAGCTCTTGCTTTTTACTGCCTGTTATCAGCGTAGCCGATATGTTTGCAGGCAGTTCTACATCAAGAATAATGCTGTTGCCCTTGCGCTTCCACGCCGATTTGATCAGGCCTGCCCGCGAGTTATACTCGGCCTTTGCACCGTCAAGCCCTTTCACAAAGCGGGGCTGAAGCAACACGTGTTTGAAGCCGGGACACTGTGTATCATACATAATTCCGGCCAGATACTGATACATCCACGCCTGCACATCGCCGAGGAAAATGTGGTTTAACGACGCGTCGCGGAATGCCGGCGACAATACCCACGTTTCGGGAAGCGTGGTAAGACCGCGCTTTATCCAGCTGCCCCATGAGGGTGACTCGCTGCGTGATGCCAGACGATAAGCCTGATCGGCATGCCCGTAGTCGCACAATACGCGCAGAATAGTCTTACTTCCGAGCATGCCACAATCGAGGGCATCACCATTTTCGGCAATCATCCTGCTCAGGTTGTCGGCTACGCGCTGTGCCTGTTCGTCGGGAACAATTCCCAAATACAGCGCAACACCCTGTGCTGCCTGCGAGCCATTCGAGAAGACACCGCGCGCAGGGTCGAAATATTTCTGCATAATGAGCTTCTGCAAATATCCGGCTTTCTGTTCATAAGGCGTTGCATCCTTGCCCAGAATACGGGCAAACCGGGCCATAGTTTTGTTGTCGAAGTAATAAAAACACGTTGTAGTGTAGTCGGTTGGCGTAATGGTTTTATAGGCTACCCAGTCGCCAATGCCGTATGTCACTGTTTTGTCGGCGTTCTCTCTGCGCTTTAAATAGTTGAGATATTTTTCACAAACGGGCCACATTTTTTCAATGGGGCGTGTGTCTCCATAATAGTCATACAGCTTCTGTGGCACGCCAAACATCACCGA
>CALIIG010000018.1 GCA_938018155.1 uncultured Prevotella sp. | reverse complement strand
CCTGTGTTACAACACAAGGACCAGCTTCGATAACAGTGCACGGCACATTTTTACCGTCGGCACTGAAAACGGATGTCATTCCGATTTTTCTTCCAATTAATCCTGGCATTTCAATAAATGTTTAAAATAAAATAATAATGTCTTCGTAAGAATAACTAACTAATTATACTTTAATTTCAACTTCTACTCCAGAGGGAAGCTCAAGTTTCATCAAAGCATCAACAGTTTTAGGTGTAGCACTGTAAATATCAATCAGACGCTTATAATCTGAAAGTTGGAATTGTTCACGCGCTTTCTTATTAACGAAAGTTGAACGGTTTACAGTGAAAATACGCTTATGTGTTGGCAATGGAATTGGACCACTCACAATTGCGTCTGTTGCTTTTACAGCCTTTACAATCTGTTCAGCTGATTTATCAACAAGCTGATGATCATAACTTTTCAGTTTAATACGAATCTTCTGACTCATAATCTTTCTTCTAAATTAACTTAATTATAAAAGTTCAGAACCAAGTGTTGCTTAAGAGTCATATACTAAGCAGATACACGTTCTTTAAATATTCAATGTTTATTTCTTCAACTCTTCGAGCACAGCATCAGCGAGATTCTGTGACAGAGGGGCATGATGATCATATTCCATAGAACTTGTAGCACGTCCAGAGGTAATAGTACGCAGCGCCGTTACATATCCGAACATTTCTGCAAGAGGAACCATAGCCTTAACAATACGGGCACCGCTTCGGGCCTCTTCCATTCCCTGCACCATACCACGACGTTTATTCAAATCACCGATTACATCACCCATATTCTCTTCAGGTGTAACAACTTCAACCTTCATGATTGGTTCCATCAAAACAGGACCTGCCTTCTGGCAGACATTCTTGAAAGCTGCACGAGCTGCGAGTTCAAATGACAACTGATCAGAGTCTACAGGATGGAAGCTACCATCAGTAAGAACAACCTTAAGGTCAGTCATGGGGAAGCCTCCTAGAACACCATTCTTCATGGCATCCTTAAAGCCCTTCTGAACTGAAGGAATGAATTCCTTAGGAATATTACCACCCTTAACCTCGTTTACAAACTGCAAATCATCTTCAGTAAAGTCAGGATCCTTAGGTCCGACAGTAACTATAATATCACCAAATTTACCACGACCACCAGATTGCTTCTTGTAAACCTCACGCCAGTTTTCAACAGTTTTGGTAATGGCTTCTTTATAGTTAACCTGTGGTTTACCCTGGTTACATTCTACCTTAAATTCACGCTTCAAACGGTCTATAATAATATCCAGGTGAAGTTCACCCATACCTGAGATGATCGTCTGACCACTTTGTTCATCTGTACGTACTGTAAAAGTCGGATCTTCCTCCGCAAGTTTAGCAAGACCATTGTCAAGTTTAGCAACGTCTGCCTGGCTCTTGGGTTCAACGGCAACAGAAATTACAGTATCAGGAAAAGTCATTGATTCGAGCACAACAGGCTTGTTTTCATCACAAAGTGTATCTCCTGTACGGATATCCTTAAAGCCTACACCTGCACCGATATCACCGGCATCAATACTTTCCATTGGAATTTCCTGATGCGAGTTCATCTGAAACAAACGACTAATACGCTCCTTCTTTCCTGAACGTGGATTGTAAACATAAGAACCGGCCTGAACCTTTCCTGAATAAACACGGAAATAAACCAGACGACCCATAAACGGATCTGTAGCAATCTTAAATGCAAGAGCCGCCGTGGGTTCGTTCTCATCAGGTTTACGATCTACCTCTTTACCTGTTTCCGGGTCGAAGCCTATCACATTAGGTGTGTCAACAGGTGAAGGAAGAAAAGCACATGTATAATCGAGCAAAGGCTGTACACCTTTATTTTTATAGGAAGATCCCAACAGCATCGGGCAGCATTCCATTGCAATAGTACCCTTACGTACAGCTGCAATAATTTCTTCTTCTGTAATGGTTGAGGGATCTTCTAAGTACTTTTCCATTAAAGCATCATCGAAATTTGCAGCCCCTTCGAGTAGCTTGTCACGCCACTCTTCTGCTTCATCAACGAGCTCAGCAGGAATTTCCTCAATTTCATATTCAGCACCCATGGTTTCGTCATGCCATACAATGGCTTTCATTTTAACAAGGTCAACTAAGCCCTTAAAGTTTTCTTCTGCACCAATAGGGATCTGAATAACAATAGGATTAGCACCAAGTATTTCATTCATCTGGCGGACGGTTTCAAAGAAATCTGCACCAGAACGGTCCATTTTATTTACATAACCAATACGAGGTACGTTATATTTATCAGCCTGACGCCAAACGGTCTCCGACTGAGGCTGAACACCGTCAGCAGCTGAATATGTTGCAATAGCACCATCAAGTACACGCAAAGAACGCTCTACCTCTGCTGTAAAGTCAACGTGTCCCGGGGTGTCAATCAGGTTGATTTTATAAGTTTTGTTATTCCACGTCCAGTTACAGGTTGTTGCTGCTGACGTAATAGTTATACCACGCTCCTGCTCCTGAACCATCCAGTCCATTGTGGCAGCTCCATCATGCACCTCACCAATCTTATGAGTCTTACCTGTATAGAACAAGATGCGCTCTGACGTAGTTGTCTTACCAGCATCAATATGGGCCATGATACCGATATTACGAGTCAAATGTAAATCGCGGTTTGCCATTTTTCTATTTCTTTTTTATAAAAGTGTTGTAACGAATTAGAATCTGAAGTGAGCGAATGCACGGTTTGCCTCAGCCATACGGTGCATATCTTCCTTACGCTTAAAGGCACCACCTTGATTATTGAACGCATCCATAATCTCTGCAGCCAATTTATCTGCCATGCTCTTACCGCCACGCTTACGGGCAAAAGCTATTAAATTCTTCATTGCAACGCTTTCCTTGCGATCTGCACGGATTTCTGTAGGTACCTGGAATGTAGCACCTCCGATACGACGACTCTTCACCTCTACCTGGGGTGTTATGTTATCAAGAGCCTGCTTCCAAATCTCCAGCGGAGTCTTTTCTTCCTTTGCTGCCTTCTCTTTTACAATATCAAGAGCATTGTAGAAGATGGTATAAGAAATGTTCTTCTTACCATCGTACATCAGATGATTAACAAACTTTGATACCTTTTGGTCATTGAAGACAGGGTCAGGAAGAATCACTCTCTTCTTTGGTTTTGCTTTTCTCATTTTAAAATAAATTATATTCTGCGTGGGGCTGTCATTATTTTGTTCTTCAACACTCACACCTGAGCATTTACTCAACCTGTTCTAACTTCTCCAGCAAAACGTTAAAAATTGGATTTTTCAAATTAGGCCAAAGCCCCTGGCTTTGAGTACAGACTCTCTGCCCTCGGCTCATAGCATTGGTTTTCTTACTTCTTTGCCTTGGGGCGTTTAGCACCATATTTTGAACGACGCTGCGTACGATTGGCAACACCTGCCGTATCCAGCGTACCGCGCACAATATGATAACGCACACCCGGAAGGTCTTTTACACGACCACCACGAACAAGAACAATAGAGTGTTCCTGCAAGTTGTGACCCTCACCGGGGATGTAAGAGTTGACCTCCTTTTGGTTTGTCAAACGAACACGCGCAACCTTACGCATTGCTGAATTAGGCTTCTTAGGAGTTGTTGTGTAAACACGTACACATACTCCGCGACGCTGAGGACATCCATCCAAAGCCGGGGACTTGCTTTTGTCTGCAAGCACTCTTCTGCCCTTACGTACTAACTGTTGAATAGTAGGCATAATTTTACTTTTTTAATTTATATATTTATTTGTTTATAATCAATGCTTTTACAGATAGGACACGTTAAGCCATACGAGGCTCCTCGATACACCAACCCGTTTCGGGCTGCAAAGGTATGAACTTTTTGCTAAAACACCTAAATTATTAAGCTATAAAAAAACCGCGAAAAAGCAAATTAGTTTTAATTAACGATTATTAGCTTGCTTTGTCACAAAGTGTAAGCCATCACTTAATACATATTTCACCTTTTACCCTCCTTATTATTAACAGATGGCATTATCGCATTGACAATTAATCTGTTGCATATTGTCTCTAAAAATATATTGCAAAACAAGTCTGACTAAAAGGATTTTTCCATCCCTTCAGTCAGATATGTCATAATTAACAGAAAGAGATAACAGAATATCATTACCGTTTTTGTCTGTCTTTTATTCCAAATATCTGCGTTTTCCGCATTCGACAGGTCTACGAGAAAATATAAAAGCACCACACTCTTTTACACGCTATACAGAATAATTACGATCATATGTACTGATAAAATTACCTTTATTGATCGGCTTGTGCTTTTATTCAGGCTTGTTATTACAGGCTTAGGAAGATAGATCCATGGCTGTTAACTATGAGGTTAACGATTATAAAGCCAGCGCGTGACAGCAGTTAATCATGAGATTGGTGATGATAACGCCATCGTTCGGCGGCCGTCAGCAGCGCGTACGGCGACCGCCGAACGACGGGTGCGACGGCCGTCAGCAGTGCTGCTGACGGCCGTCAAACAATGAGGTTTATAATACAATAGTAAGGAGACATGAACGAAAAGCGAGGTAAATTACCGGCGTTTCTTCGAATATAATCTCCATAATACTATTTGCCTAACAAAAGTATGGATGAATTTTTCTTGAATAGAGTTTTCACGCTCCATACTTAATCTTATCGGTTTTCTGCCTTCGTTTGTACCCATTATCACAGCATCGTCATGGTTATATTTATACGAGCTCTCTGAACCATAAGCTATTATCCCGTAGTATCCGTTCCTATATTTCTTACATGTACAATATTAACTAAAACGATATACTGCTCATTCTTTCTGTCGTTTAAAAATAGTCTCCTGCTTTATATTATCCTTATCTATTACTTTGCCACCTGTATAAAACGCACTTCCCCCACTCCGTACCATGGCGGAATGGGGGAAGGAAATGTTGTAACAAGCCTAAAACTATGCCTTGCCTGTACCAAAGGGTGCTATCGTGCGGCCTTCTTCCTGAGAAACCTGAGGCAATTTGATGGGTCCGAATTCCTGTTCGTAGCGGCCTATGTTCTCCTGAAGAGCCAGCAACAATCGCTTGGCATGTTCAGGAGCCATGATAACCCGACTGAAAATCTGGGGAGGAGCAATGGGAAGCATGTGGGCAAAGTCGATAACAAACTCGCTCGACGCATGGTTAATCATCGCTAAATTTGAATACTCTCCCTGCGCAACCTCGGGCTTTAACTCTATTTTGATTTGTTGTTGTTCGTTGTTGTTCTCTGCCATAATTCAATAAGTTTTATTAATAAAAGGTGTAATTGTTATTCAACACAAAGATAGAAAAAAGCACTTATCCGGCCAAATTTTCAATTTTGTTTTTTGAAAATGATGATATAATAGAAACGAATAAAGCAGATTTACACCACAAAGGGAATGCGATTGTGACGCAAAGAGAAT
>CALIIG010000017.1 GCA_938018155.1 uncultured Prevotella sp. | reverse complement strand
ATTTAGGCCAAGGGGAGAAAATCAAAAAGATAAGAGAAATAATAAAGCAAAATTCTATCAACAAAAGAATGAAATTACAGAGTAAATAACTACATTTGCAGTTGTGCACTTTTATTTGACAACGTACAATCCATCAAGTGAGAAGAAAATCAATAGAGATTAAATCAACTATTGTCAAATTCTTCATTTTTAATGATGAGCCTTTACCATAAATAGTATAGCGTATATAGAAAAATAGAATATGAATAAAACATATAGGGATTTAATTTATAGATTTCAGAACCAGGGTATTGAAGAATCCCAATCCACCGGTGCAATCCTTATAGGAAAAGCGCCCCATATAGCCCCCGAGGCTTGGCTAAACACCCTGTATCCTCCGCTAAGTAAGAACGATGTCCAAGCATTGGAGAAAGAATTGGGCATGGAAATTCCCATCGATTATAAAAAATTCTTGTTAGATGTAAGCAATGGGTTAGACATATTGGTTGGAACCTTTTGTTTAGACGGGTTAAGAAGAAACTATAAAAGAAGCACTGATGAAAGCCGCCAACCGTTTTCGATTATTACGGCAAACATTCGGGAAAGACCTCGAAATGCCGCAGACGACCATTTCTTTATAGGCGGTTATGACTGGGATGGTTCTTATCTTTATATAGATAAAAGAACAAGCACCGTGCACTATTGTGATAGAGACGATGCAACCTCCCTATTCCAATGGGAAACGTTCGAGCAAATGCTTATATCAGAGTTAAAGAGGATATACTCACTGTTTGATGAGAGGGGAAGAAAAATAGATGAAGACCTTTATACCACCCCAATTAAAAGGTAATATAAAGCCTCGTGATATTAGTCATATAAGGGGATCAGTGAACACCCATACAAGGGTATTGACGAACACTCTTATAAGGGTATTAACAACGGGTATACAATAAATCCGAATCGGAAACGTTATTAGAGTATATAACATAAAAAAACAATAAATAATAATTATGATCGGGTTTGAAGTGAAATCGAAGAAGCAGTCCATCGGCAAGCGAAAGGGACAGACGATGTATTATGGACCCCTTTGGGCAAACAGGATTTGCTCACTTTGGCCATAATATGATTGACCCTTTTGGCCAAAATAATATTAACCACTTAGTACAAGTGTCGTTAGAGTTTTTTTGTGTAGATTTGAGACCCCGAGTCCTGGTGTAAGGGGTAATAATAAAATCTATTCAAATGAATAAAAGAATCAAGAACATTTTAAGATGTTATGCGGCAGGGATGGGTATCAAGGAAACAGCATCCACGTTCCATACTTCCCGTAACACTGTTCGCAAGTATGTCCGCCTATTCCTTTCAAGTGGGAAAAGCATCGATCAGCTTCTCTCCCTTTCCGAGGAGCAGTTGCAGGAGATGTTTGGCGGTACGGAATCCCGACGTCGGGAGCCTTCTTCCAAAAGGATTGAATTGGAGGCTTTGCTTCCCGGATATGTATCCCGCCTGACACGCAAAGGGATGAGTGTCAGGAAACTTTTCAAGGAGTATCATTCCGGGTATCCTGACGGTCTTCAGCTGTCTTCCTTCAAGCGGGCAGTCCGCCGGTACAAGTTCCACATCAAGGTCGTCGGCCATGTCGAGCACCATGCCGCAGACCGGATGTATGTTGATTTTGCCGGTGACAGGCTTGAAGTTGTCGATGAGATGACAGGCGAGACGAAGAAGGCCGAAGTCTTTGTTGCCATCCTTCCGTTCAGTCATTACACCTACTGTGAGGCCGTATGGTCGCAGCGCAAGGAAGACCTGATTAAGGGATGCGAGAATGCCATGCTGTATTTCGAAGGGGCTCCAGCGGCAATAGTACTCGACAATCTGAAGGCGGCCGTTACACGAAGCGACCGCAACGAGCCCGTCATCAATGACGATTTTGCCGCTTTTGCCGAGCATTACGGCTGTGCGGTCTATCCCGCCCGTGTACGCCACCCCAAGGACAAGGCCCTTGTTGAAAACGCAGTTAAGCTTCTCTACCGTTCCGTTTACCTAGACATAGAGGGAATGACTTTCTATAGTCTGGACGATCTCAATGCCGCCATCCTTGTTTCCCTGCACGATTTCAATGAAAAGGTGATGGCCGGCCGGAAGGCGTCACGCAAGGAGATGTTCCTGCGCAGTGAGAAGGACTACCTCCGCCTGCTTCCACTGAAACGCTACGTCATGAAAGAGAAAAAGCTGATGACTGTCGGCAGGAACTCCTACGTATCGCTGTTCAAGCACCATTACAGTGTTCCCAAGGAACATGTGGGGAAACGCGTGACGATCCTCTACGATGCCGACACGGTGGAAATCTACTGTGGCATGAACCTTGTCGCCATCCACGACCGCTGTGACATACCCTACACCTGTTCATGGAAAAAGGAGCACAACCTGCCGGGGCACTATGGTCCTTATGACAAGGATCTTGAGGAACTCTTCCGACACGCCTCGGAAATAGACAATATCGTATTGAATTATCTCCGGGAAGTGGAGCGTGTCATGCAATATCCTCCAAAAGCGTTCAGATCCTGTCGGGGTATACTGACGCTGGAGAAAAAATACGGCCGTGACCGTCTGGTCGCTGCCTGCGCCTGCGCGGAACAGAAGCTACAATACGGGTATCAGGCCTTACGAGAGGTGCTTGAACTGGGAGACGACGCGGATTTCCTTCCTGATGAGGACGGGAGGGTACAGCCTGACATGACATCCCCGATACCACTGACCCACAAGAATATACGTGGACGTGACTATTACAGAAAAGACAAACAGGAACAATAAAGCTAAAATTATGGAAATAAATAATAAGACAGCTCCCGTAACGGGACAACAGGACCGGAACACCATATCACTGGATTTGATGAGCCGCATGAAATTACACGGTATGGCGGAGGCTTTCAGGGAAAGCCTTGCCGGCACCACTCCACAGTCCATGACCGCGGACACCTTCCTTTCCATGCTCCTTGCACGTGAATGGGATTACCGTGCCCAGGCTGCCATAGTGCGGCTTACCAGGAATGCGGCGTTCCGATACAAGGCCTATCTCGAACAGATTGACTATGCCACAAATCGGGGTCTTGAGCGCAATCAGATGGAACGCCTCGCCACCCTTGACTTTGTACATAAGGGGCAGAACCTCTTCATTACCGGCTCTTCAGGTACGGGGAAAAGCTATCTAGCATGTGCTCTTGGCCACGAGGCATGCAAAAGGGGATTCCGTACTTTCTATGCCAATGCCCCCAAACTACTTGGCGCACTGAAGGTTGCCAAAGTCAAAGGTACACTTGAAACTGAGCTCAAGAAGATTGAGCGTTGCCGGTTACTCATCCTTGACGACCTGTTCATTGTACCTCTTGATGCCAAGGAACGTCCCATTCTGCTCGAAATTATTGAGGACAGGCATGAAAGGAAATCCACTATCATAACCCCGCAGTACCCATCGTCCAACTGGTATGACATGGTTGGTGATCCGACAATAGCCGACGCCATCCTTGACCGAATTATTCATACGGCGCATACCATAGAATTATATGGCGAAAGCATGCGTAAGTTAAGGGCTAAGAAAAGCCGGAGTATCTAAAAGGGTAAAATAAAATTGACCCCTGCACCAGGACTTTACAAGGGTCAATCATATTATGGCCAACAGGAGCAAATTCTTTTTGGCCAAAGGGGTCAAAGCAGAGTGGCCTTTCCATTCTACCGTTACTTCTGAAATCAACCGCAACAGCGGAGTCCGTGGAACTTATAATTGGTAGACGGCCCAGAAAAATGCCGACTATAGAAAGATACGAAGACCAGGCAACCGCGCTATTTCCCAAGAGATAAAGGATGAAGCAGTGCAGCTATTAGTGGAAGAACAGTGGTCTCCGGAACAGATTTCGGCAGTTTTAAAGGAACGGGGTATGTCAATATCTCATGAGACTATATACAAGATTATCCGCACAGACAAGAAGAATGGAGGGCCTTTGTATCTTTACTGTCGTCATAAACTTAAACACCGGGCACGTCCAGTAAGTGGCAGTGGATCAACTATTTGTAATAGGGTAAACATAAGCGAAAGACCGGAAGAAGCAGATGGTAGACGCGTTGGTGATTTCGAGATGGACACCATTGTAGGCAAAGGGAACCATGGAGCCATACTGACCCTTACTGAAAAAAGTACAGGCATGTTGTTTATGAGAAAGTTGAACAAAGGAAAAGAAGCCAAAGAACTGGCAAAGACGGTTGTTCGAATACTAATGCCATATAAAGCTTTCCTTAAATCAATAACGACTGATAATGGTTTGGAGTTTGCCAGTCATGAATACATTACAAAAAAATTGGGTGTTACGGTCTACTTCACCGATCCGTATTCATCATGGCAAAAAGGTTCGATTGAAAATCAGAACGGTCTTATCAGGCAATATATCCCCAAATCATCCACTTTTGAAAGTATCAGTCATCAGTTTGTTACCAAAGTTGCTGACAAAATAAACCGTCGCCCAAGAGAAAAATTAAATTTTCGTACCCCTTTTGAGTGTTTTTACGAAAATATTCTTTAACTTTGCGGGCGGTGCATTTGCATGTTGAAACCGCCCCTATGAAAACGAAAGACATAATCGTTAAAAAAAACAATTAATTTGTTTTTCGTATATATAAATTTTGATATCATATTCTTTTTATATATATTGGGGCCATTAATTTAATACCCATTTGACTTATACCAAGTAAGTAGAGCCAATGAAACACTTTCTAATATCCATCATTTTATCAATGCTGTCTATGAGTGTTTTAGCTCAGATTCCAGAGGGCCCTGAATGTAAACTATTTGGAGCAGTGTATGATAGTTTTACCCGCACACCGATAGTTGCCAAGATAATACTGATGAGAATAGACTCCGTGATATTAGACTCTACATATACGAAATTAGAAGGTCGGCAGAATCGTTATTATTTTACGATCGAAAATAAACAGGCTGAGTATATGGTTCAAGCGACTTGTACAGGATATAAAAGCCGTATTCTCAACTATAAATTTAGTCCACGTGGTAAGAGTCAATACCACGAAATACCAACAATCCTGTTACAGAAAAAGAATAAGGATTATATGGTGGATTTAGATGAAGTTGAAGTAAAAGCTACACGCATTCAGTTAATCTATCGTGGTGATACGCTTGTCTACGATGCCTCTGCCTTTGTATTGCCAGAGGGTTCTATGCTTGACGCGCTTATCCGACAGATGCCCGGAGCAGAACTTAGAGAAAACGGAGATGTATATATTAATGGTAAGAAATTGGATTATCTTACTCTTAATGGGAAGAATTTTTTCAAAGGGAAAAATAAAGTTATGTTAGAGAATTTGCCTTATTATTCTGTCAAAAATATCAAGGTATACTATAAAGGAAGCCATGAAAACATGGCAACTAATCGTAACAAAAAGGATTACGTAATGGATGTTAATCTTAAACGAGAGTATCTTCATTCATTCCTTGGAAATATAGAAGCTGGCGCAGGAACAGATAATCGTTGGTTATTACGTATGTTTGGACTTCTTTCCGGCGAACATAATAATATAGGCGTTTTCACGAACTTGAATAATGTGAATGAGGATCGGAAGCCAAAGGCGGATGGTATTTGGACACCCGCAAATATGAATAAGGGGCTAAAGACAACGAAACAGATAGGGCTGAACGTGGAGTCCGGAACGAAAAACAAGCTCTGGGAGAATTCTTTTGACGCCATAACAGAGTGGACGGATTATTATTTTGAGAGTCGAACTACAGGAGAAGTATTCTCTTCTGATGATAATATTATCAAGCAAAGTTTTAACTTCTCAAAAGAAAAGAATATAGAATTAGGATTGCATAACCGATTATCTCAGGTAACTGATAATCCGGCATATATTGCTATAAATTTAGATTACCATCGGGGTGAAAACAGGAGTACACATGAAGATTCTACATATCATCAAAGATGGCTCAATCAAAATATTTATTCGGATTTATCAAAGTATAAACAAATAAATGCAGACCTGGCCATTACCAAGTTTTTTATGTTAGAAAATGACAATGATATAGGTATCAGCGCAAAAGTCGGATATAGTACAAAAAAGCCAGATGATCTATTTTCACTTAATAAAATTACTTATACAGAACTGGAAGAAACCGATTTGCGGAAATATTATAAGGATAGTCATACACATGCATATAACTATTCGCTATCACTGCAATATGATTATACCATCGGTTCTAAATGGATAATTACTCCTAAACTGACTTATGGGCAGAGATATAAGAAAGCCCTGAATTACAATTATAAGTTAGATCTGCTAAATAATCTTTATTTGGATGAATTAGGAGTGCTACCTACAACGTCCCAATTGGCACAAGTGATCGATGTTGATAACAGTTATAAATTCCGTAATCAGGGAAGGAAATATACAATAAGTATGGAATTTACCAGAAGGTTGAAGAATGGACAGATAGAACTTTACTTGCCATTGGCATTCAACCGTGAACGAATACATTATAATAATGGAGTTGGATTAGATACCTTAGCTTCTCGGAAATACTTCCAGTTTGAACCTTATTTTTTATTCCAGACATTTGGAAAGAAGCATATAGAATTGTCGTATGAGTCAACGAAGACCTTACCGGAATTTATTAATCTGATGCCTTTCAGCAATAATATCAATCCTTTGTCCATTATCTCTAATAATCCCTCACTGAAAAGACGACGTGAGCATAAATTTAGAGCTTACTACGATTGGAAAGCAGACTCTACAGATCTTGATAGATGGATAGATATCAATAGTAAGATAGTACAACACGCTTGGGGCAATCGAATAAGCTATAACTCTCAGACTGGCGGTTTTACCTCGATGATGGACAATGTAAATGGCAACTGGAATATAAGAGGCAGTGTCGGATTCACACGTTCTATTGATAGAAAGAATCGATTTCGTTTGATGGCGAAACTTTCAGGAAGCTATGTTCACAGTGTTGATTACGATGTTGCATTTGATTCACATAAGTCCGTATTGAGCAATGTAAACACATGGAATACAGGACTTTCAACATCGCTTAAATACATATTGCCAAATCTTACCTTTGTAATTCAAGGAGGTTTCAGTGGTCGGTTCAGTAAAAGTAATCGTTTGAACTTTGATAGGATAAATACTTATGATTATCAGTATGGTGCCAATATGCAGTATAATATTCCTACCATGAAACTTTCTATTGATACAGATATAACGATGTTCTCACGAAGGGGCTATGAATCCTCTATGATGAATACAAATGACTTAATTTGGAATGCACGGATATCTTACTCGCTGTTTAAAGGCAATATGGTGGCAAAGTTGTTTGTCGCAGATTTGCTCCATCAGCTATCAAATAAAATGTACACCATCAACGCGCAAGGATGGACAGAAACATGTTACAATAGTATTCCTCCATACCTGATGTTCTCATTAGTTTTTAAACGAAGGTCACAAAAAAACAATTAAAATGGAAAATATGAAAACAAAAGGAAATACAACAATTTACTTAACCTGTATGGTTTTATTATGTATAATATTTAATTCTTGTATTCATAAAACATCTTCTTTTGAAGATTATGTTACAAGATGGGTAGGTAAGCAGATTGTCTTGTCTCAAATGGAAGAATATAATATTATTAATAATATTAGCACGAATTTAAATAATACATATAAATATACAATTATTAATTATGTTAGTAATAAAGGTTGTCTTGACTGTAAATTGCAGTTAGCTAAATGGGAATCTTATTGTCGTATATAGTCACCTTTAAGAATTATCTTACGATGTAATCGTTCCGCCTTTACGATGTAAAGGCAACACAATAGTGCCACAAAGGCAAAATTATCACTTCGTAGAGCGAACTTCACACTGACAAAAATGCCGAAATATTACAAAATTGGCGTTTTTGCTTTTCTATTTTGCGATTTTTTTAATACAAAATTATTCAGAATTGTTTTTACGGTTTTCAGTCGGCTTTTGTATCTGAATGATTAAGCCGGCAGCCTGTGTTTCATTTAATATAATATCGTAACTTATTTTTTATTGTTAAATGAGAGCTGGCGGATGTTAAATAAACCATGGTACAAAGATTGCCACTAAACTTTTCATTACCTTTGTTATCCTAACAAAATTGGTGCCTTGTTTAAGGAGCTGTATTGGGGTTAAGGATTACAATAAAACGAAAAAGGAAAATATGAAAAAGAAGAAAATGCTTTTCTCTTCGGCAGCAGCCATAGCTCTTGCCGTTTTTATCAGTGCTATGCCAGGTGACGAAGTAATTACGAAAGAGGCTGAACATACCGTTGTCAATACCACAACGCTCACTACACACGTGCGGGGTTTCAAAGGCCCTACGCCTGTAAAAATTTACATCAGCAAAAACAAGATTGTAAAAATTGAGCCGCTTCCCAATCGCGAAACGCCACAATATTTCAACAAAGTAAAAAAACTGTTGAAGAAATATGAGGGTAAAAGCGTAACAAAAGCACAGAAAATGAAGGTAGATGCCGTTTCGGGGGCAACCTTCTCAAGCAATGCACTCATCAAGAACGTGCAGAGCGGACTTGATTATTACAAAGAGCACAAGTAAGCTGCACGACGGGGACGGCTGATTCTGACGAAAGAACGAGGCAGCCCCCACTTAGAAAGAAAACAAGGCTACAAGCGGCAAGTGGTCGCTGTAACCGTTCAGATATTTAGGCCCCAGGTAATTACGCCTGGGCTTTTTGCCGCCAAATTTTTCGTCATCAACCAATAAAAACGGCTTGTCGTTGACATAACAGCTGTGCAAATGTTGTGTTAAAGCGGCGTTACACAGCACATGATCGAGGCTGGCCCAAACGCCATGATAACGGTATGTGCCCATAGCACCATGACGTCCGGTGGCTTTTACCGACACGTCGCCCATGCCACGGGCCTCCAAAAACTGCAGCGGGGCATCGCCCGTATAATCGTTAAAGTCGCCTGCTATCAATATTAAAGGATGTCGATTACAATGCCTTACCGAGTCGACTGCTTCGGCCACGCGCTGCGCTACCTGCATACGATAAATGCGTGTAGCCGCTTCACCGCCACGCCTGCTGGGCGCATGGAGGGCGAAAACATGCAGTGTGTCGCCACTAATCAGCTCACCCGAGGCATACAATATATCGCGCGTGGGACGGAATCCTGTCGGCGGCTCAACACGAATAGCATGGTTATTGATTAACCTGAAAGCGTAAGGCGAAAACATCAGTGCCACATCAATGCCTCGAATATCGGGCCCTGACGTCATCACATAGCTGTAACCCGCCCCGCGCAACAGCGAACGGCACGTGAGATCGTGCATAACACTGTCGTTCTCAACCTCGGTAAGTACCACCATATCGGGCACTACCGTAGCCGAATCAAGCTCACCGCAGGATAGAACAGCTTTACCAATATGGTCAATTTTGCGCCAATAGCGTTGTGGCGTCCATCGTAAAGCCGACGTGGGAAGAAAATCTTCGTCGTGGCTTAAGCTGTCGTGACGGGTATCAAACAGGTTTTCACAGTTAAGCTCGACAAAGGTAAAAAGCGATAATAGCAGCAGTCCTGTCATTTGTCGTCGGCGAAAAGCGGGTCTTCGGGCACCACCATGACAGGCTTTTGCTCAAATTCTTTCAGTATGTTTTCAGGGGCATACTTCTTGTTTACCACCAAACGGAACATATATTCGTTAAACCAGCGGTTCGTCATAATAAGGTAACCCTTATGCCCATATTCAGCACCCCAGCTGTTTTCAACCTCCCATTTCAGCGGCTTGCCATCAGTATCGAGGTCAACAGCCGTAAGCGTCATGGCATGAGTAGAACCACTATCGAACGTCGAAATGCGGTCGGCCTTGTTCATACCAAATGTTGTGTTGAAGAGTGTACCATAATCGTAGTTGTCAATATCGAGGTAACCGCGCTTACGGTCAAGCTGTTTCCCCACGTCATAACTCGAATACATTTTGTGCCCGTCGCGCAAAGAGGCAACGGCCATTGACGCAATGTCGTCCATTGGCAGGTTAAGATACTTCCAGTTATGGCCGTCGTAGGTATGGCGATCATACTCAACTTCGTAGGTTTTATGATACGGACGGCGCGGGTCGTTCATGATCATGATGAACGTTCCATTAAGCGGGGCACCGACAGTAGCCTCATAAAACTGTCGCGGTGTGTAGGTACGGGAAGGGCCTGTGGGCTTTCCGTCCTTGTCGTGAAAGGTATAGGTGAAAGTCTTTACCGGCTCACCCATCGTCATTACCAGCATATTGTAGATGGTTCCAAGCATTTCTGTCTTGCGCTTTCTGACGAAACCGGTTTTCTTTTTCGATTGTATCATACGGCGAAGCTCCAGTCCGTATTCGCGCAATTTGGAAGAAATAAGACGCGAAATGTTTTTTGTATTGTCCGAACTATACGTTTCGGGCATCACGCTCATGGGTACAAGCCCATACTTTTCTGCCAAATCGGCTACCCCGCAAAAGGTTCCTCCATCGTTGATGGGGCTTTTAAAGAAATACTGTACGCGCGGGTCGTCAATGGGTTTGCCGGCATTATCAATTACGTTCTGAAGCATAAAATTGGCCTTTTCCAACTGGTCGTAGAAGAAAAGATAGGCTTGTGAGAACTGAACACGCATGGAATCGTTGTGCGCTTTGGCAAAATTGGCACGCAGAACATTAAGTCCTGAAAACATCCAACAGCGGCCGGAGCTACGCTGATCTTGTATATTCTGCCGGGGAGTCTCAATACTAAAATAGGTGTCTACGGCACCCTGATGAGCCGAGTTCTTTGCAAGGTCGTCGATATTGTTTGACGCAGCGGCGTTGCGCAGAGCCTTAACGGCCGGTGATGAGGACTGGTTTTGCTCTATTTGCTGCAACATTGACGGCGTCAGCGCGCCGGCGGGATTTATCTTTTGTGCATTCATGTTTGTAAAAGCCCATAACAGGGCGAAGGTAATGACGGAATTTTTCATACTTATTTCCTTAATAGTCGGTGGATAGTCAGGTTGCGTTTACGCTGCAAAAGTAACAAAAACTATATAAAAAACCGTTGCTATGAGATAAAATTATTAACTTTGCAAGGTTCTCCTAAAGATAAAAAATGGACGAAAAAAAGTTTGAATTGCTTACCCATATCACATATCCCTCTGACCTTCGCAAGCTCACAGTTGACCAGCTTCCGGAAGTGTGCAAAGAACTACGCGAAAATATCATAGACGAAGTATCGGTAAACCCGGGGCACTTTGCATCGAGTCTGGGTGTTGTTGAGCTGACAGTCGCCCTGCATTATGTATTCAATACGCCCGACGATCGCATTGTATGGGACGTGGGGCATCAGGCCTACGGACATAAGATTCTGACGGGGCGGCGCGACCGTTTCTGCACCAATCGCAAGTTTGGAGGCATTCGTCCTTTCCCCTCGCCGGAGGAAAGCGAATACGATACCTTTACGTGCGGGCACGCTTCAAACAGTATTTCGGCCGCCCTTGGCATGGCTGTTGCCGCACGTAAGACCGGGCATGCCGGGCGTCATGTAGTAGCAGTAATCGGCGACGGGGCGATGAGTGGCGGACTTGCCTACGAAGGGCTGAACAATGTAAGCAGCACACCGAACGACCTGCTGATTATACTAAACGACAACGACATGTCAATTGACCGTGCCGTAGGGGGTATGGAAAGGTACCTGCTGAACCTCGACACGAACGAAACATACAACAAACTGCGTTTCAAGGCATCGCAATGGTTGCACGCCAGGGGTTATCTGAATGAAGATCGCCGTAAGGGAATCATTCGCCTCAACAATGCCATTAAAAGTGCAATAAGCCACCAGCAGAATATTTTCGAAGGCATGAATATTCGCTATTTCGGCCCTTTCGACGGACATGATGTCAAGGAAGTGGTGCGCATACTGTCGCAATTAAAGAATATGAAAGGCCCGAAGCTGCTGCATTTACACACTGTAAAGGGCAAGGGATACAAGCCGGCAGAAGACGCTGCCACCATATGGCATGCTCCAGGTAAGTTTAATGCAGCAACGGGTGAGCGCATAATTCCCGACACTTCAAACGAACCACCAAGGTTTCAGGACGTATTTGGCCACACCCTTTTGGAGTTAGCCAGAGCCAATGAGCGTATTGTCGGGGTTACTCCGGCCATGCCAACAGGGTGCTCAATGAACATCATGATGAAAGAAATGCCCGACCGCGTGTTTGATGTAGGCATTGCAGAGGGGCACGCCGTGACCTTTTCGGGCGGCATGGCCAAAGACGGGCTGCAGCCTTTCTGCAACATATACAGTGCCTTTGCACAACGCGCATACGACAATATTATCCACGACCTTGCTATTTTAAACCTGCCTGTGGTGCTCTGTCTGGACAGAGCAGGGTTGGTTGGCCCCGACGGAGCAACGCATCACGGGGCTTTTGACATGGCGGCACTGCGGCCAATACCCAACCTTACCATTGCATCGCCAATGGATGAACACGAGCTTCGCCGGCTGATGTACACGGCGCAGCTTCCCGATAAAGGAACTTTCGTAATACGATACCCACGGGGACGGGGGAATTTGGTTGACTGGAAATGCCCGTTCGAAGAAATAAAGATAGGAACAGGACGCCGGATAAGAGAAGGGAAAAACATGGCAATTCTCAGTATTGGTCCCATTGGGAATATTGTTGAAGAGGCTATTGACGAAACCCATAAGGACATAGCCCATTATGATATGCGCTTCGTGAAACCACTTGATGGCAAACTTCTGCAAGAGGTAGCAGAACAATTTAAGACCATTATAACCATTGAGGACGGTGTAAGAGACGGCGGAATGGGGTCAGCCGTATCAGAATGGATGAACGACAATAACTATTCGCCACGCATCATACGCCTGGGACTATCAGACAAATTTGTTGAACACGGCACTGTTGACGAACTATTTGAGGCTTGCGGCTTAAATAAAGACGCCATTAAAAAGGGCATATATCAGCTAACAAACAACGCATGAAAATTATCATTGCAGGGGCTTATGCCATAGGAACTTACCTTGCACAGCTCCTTTCACGGAACCAGGAAGAAATAACGGTGATAGACTCTGACCCCGATCGCCTCGAAAAGATTGGAGGAGATTATGATTTACTGACACTCTGCGGGTCGCCGTCGAGTGTGCGTACGCTCCAGGAGGCGAATACCCAGGATGCTGACCTGTTTATAGCCGTGACGAAAAACGAAAACGAAAACATCAACAGCTGTATACTTGCACATGCCCTGCACGCCAGAAAAACCGTTGCAAAAGTTGACGATGCCGAGTTTATGGCAGAAGACGTACGTGCCATTTACAAGAACTTAGGAGTTGACGAACTTATCTATCCTGAGCTTCTGGCAGCACGAGACATTAATAACGGTTTGAAGATGTCGTGGGTAAGGCAACGCTGGGACGTCCATGACGGTGCGCTTGTCATGCTGGGAATAAAGCTCCGCAGCGACTGCGAGATACTCGACAAGCCGCTACGCGAACTGTGCGGACCTGATGATCCATATCATGTTGTGGCCATCAAGCGGAATCGTGAAACCATTATCCCGGGAGGAAATGACGAATTAAAGTGCCTCGACCTGGCATACTTTATGACCACTAAGCAGTATATTCCGTATATTCGTAAGATAACAGGCAAGGAGTATTACGCGGATGTGAAGAACGTTATGGTAATGGGCGGTGGTACAACAGCCGTACGGGCCGTACAAAGCATGCCCGAATACATGGATGTTAAGGTTTTGGAGGTCGACCCCGAACGCTGTCAGGAGCTGAACCAACAGTTGGACAACTGTTTGGTTATCAACGGCGATGCCCGCGACATAGCCCTTTTGGAAGATGAGGGCATTGGCAATACGCAGGCCTTTGTAGCACTTACCGGCAATTCAGAGGCCAACATTCTGGCTTGCCTTGCAGCAAAAAAGCTCGGCGTTCGCAAAACCGTTGCCGACGTTGAAAATATGGGTTACGCAACCATGGCACAAGGACTCGACATTGGTACCATCATCAACAAAAAGGCCATAGCGGCAAGCAGAATATACCAGATGATGCTGGACGTGGACGTGATGAATGTTACCTTCCTGATGTCGGCCAATGCAGATGTTGCCGAATTT
>CALIIG010000016.1 GCA_938018155.1 uncultured Prevotella sp. | reverse complement strand
CAGGCCTCCCTACGCCTTTTGGAAGAAAGCGGAACAATGGAAGGAGCTGTTTAGAAAAAGAATTGAATAATAAGGGGTTAGAGAAATTGAAAAGGCCTGGGAAAATATAAACTAAAACCACGGCAACAGCCTCTGAAAACAAAGAATCTACTTTACGAAATAAACGAAAGTTCTTTTTTTCTTTTTGTTTGTTCCTCTTTAATTTTTTAATTCGCGTCCCGCGCAAGCCATACGGCTGCGCGGGACGTTTTATTTTGTGGAATTGAGAGGGGAAAAAGGATGCAAGGGGGTTCCTCAGGAGCCGTTACCGCAGCATAATTCTTCAGCCCCGCATCTTATTTTGTGTAAAAGTAGGGACCATGAGGCTCGAACTCATGACCTCTGCAATGTGACTACAGTGCTCTAAACCAACTGGGCTATGTCCCTGTTTGTATGCTGTTAATTGCATTAAACAGCAAACAATGTAGCGAAATTAGAAAAAACACCAATCGTTACAAAGTGTTTATTCTTATTTTTTGTAAATTTGTTGACGTAAACCTAAAGACATATGAAAGTAATATTTTGTTCGCTATTTCGTAGTAAAAGGTGGGTGATGCCGGTACACCTTATTATATTATGTGCAGGCATCGCGCGTGCTGAAAAGTGGATTCGTGTCAACCAAATGGGCTATTTGCCCGACCAGAGCAAGGTAGCCGTGCTGATGAGTCGTGAGAAATGCGACGTCAAAACGTTTAGTGTTGTTGATTACTACACGGGCAAGCCGGTGCTTACCCTGAATCATGTAAAGTCCTATGGTCGCTACGGGCAGATGGTTTCCACTTATAGGCTTGACTTTTCGACCTTAAAGCGTCCGGGCAGTTACTTCATACAGTCGGGCGATGCGTACTCTGAAGTATTCCCCATAGGCAACAGAGTGTACGACGGTTCGGCCGATTTTGTGTTGAATTACATGCGACAGCAGCGATGTGGATGGAATCCTTATTACCGCGATAGCTGCCATGTGAAGGACGGTTACATCGTCAACCATCCCACAAAAGCCGGTCAGCATATTGACGTCAGGGGAGGATGGCACGATGCTGCCGACTGTTTGCAGTATACAACAACCTCTGCAAATGCCATCTATCAGATGATGTTTGCCTACCAGCAGAACCCGGGAGCCTTTGAAGACTGTCATAAAGCTGACGGCACAGCAGGCAAAAACGGCATTCCCGACATTGTCGACGAGATATATTGGGGCTTGCAATGGCTCGACAAAATGAACCCGGGGCCGGGCGAATACTACAATCAGATTGCCGATGACCGCGACCATGCCGGTATGCGTATACCGTCAGAGGATAGAGCTGACTATGGTTGGGGCCCGAATAATGGACGTCCGGTTTACTTCGTTGATGGCAAACCGCAGCAGCGTGGCAAGTTTATGAATGCAACAATGGGTGCTGCAAGCACAGCCGGTAAGTTTGCATCCGACTTCGCTCTCGGCTCAATTATCCTCAAACCATTTTATCCAGCCTTTGCCGAAAAGATTGGAAAGAAGGCTGCCGACGCTTATCAGTTAGGAGTAGATAAGCCCGGAGCCTGCCAGACCGTGTCGGTAGTGTCGCCCTATATCTACGAAGAGGACAACTGGACAGACGATATGGAGCTTGGTGCTATGGAACTTTTCCATCAGACTGGCGATAGTAAGTATATGGCTGAAGCTCTTGAATACGGACGTCGTGAGCCGGTAACGCCGTGGATGGGGGCCGACAGTGCGCGACATTATCAGTGGTATCCTTTTATGAATATGGGGCATTACCAACTGGCTCACGATGGTAACACGGCTGTTAGAAAGGAATTTCTGCGTAACCTAAGGGCAGGACTTGAACGCGTTCGCGAGCGTGCGGCAGGCGACCCCTTTCTTTATGGCGTGCCCAATATATGGTGTTCCAACAATCTTACCGTAGCCTTGCTTACACAATGTATTCTTTATCGTGAGCTTTCAGGCGACAATTCGTATGAAGAAATGGAAAGTTCGTTGCTGGGATGGCTGCTGGGTTGCAATCCGTGGGGGTCGAGTATGATATGCCAGTTGCCCCAGAACGGCCGCTATCCACAATATCCTCATTCGTGCCTTACGTACGAAGGCCACGGCACTACCACCGGCGGACTTGTGGACGGACCTGTGTATAGTACTATATTTAAAGGTTTAAGAGGCGTGAACATCAACGGGACGCATGCGTCAAACAACTATCTTGACCTGCAGCCTTCGCACATTGTGTTCCACGATAACATGAACGATTATTCTACCAATGAGCCTACAATGGACGGAACTGCATCGTTAACATTTCCCCTTAGTTATTATGAGAGCCGGCAAACACGCCATAAAACCGTCGCCAATGGCGGCGTAGTGCGTGGCGACAGCACACAGAAACAAATAGCCCTTGTGTTTACAGCGGCCGAGTGGGCTGACGGAGCGGAGACCATTATTAAGGCTTTAAAGGAAAACCATGTGAAAGGAGGATTCTTCCTTACCGGCGAATTTTATGAGAAACATGCCGATATTGTGAAGCGATTGCTGGAGGAAGGGCATTACGTAGGCAGTCATAGTTACGGCCACTTGCTTTACGCATCGTGGGAGAATCCCGATTCAATGCTCGTGTCACAAGCCGATTTTGATGCAGACATGCAGAAGAGTTACCGTTTGATGGCCGACTTTGGGATTGAACAAAACAAGGCTCCTTACTTCATTCCTCCTTATGAATATTATAATGAGCGCGTAAGTTCGTGGGCGCGTCAATTGGGTTTAAGCATCATCAATTTTACGCCAGGCCCGGGCACTAACGCCGATTATACCATTCCTTCAATGGGTAAAAGCTACCGCACAAGCAAAGAACTTTATAACCGTCTCATGAATTTTGAGAAGAAAAACGGACTGAACGGTCACTTCCTGATGATACATTTCGGAACCCATCCTGAACGTACCGACAAGTTCTACAAGCTTTTACCTCAAATTATCCGAACGTTACGGCATCGTGGTTACCGCTTTGTTTCAGTACCTGAAATGATGAATTAAGTGTACATAAAGATATAAGGTATTTACTTTCGTAGCTTTACGGTATTATTATAAAAACGGTAATAGCGTATAGTCACTACATACTGCAACAAGAAAACAAATCTTGTTGCAGTAGTTTTTTTATCTGTTTGATACCCATACTTTTCGTAATCATCATTTTACATCAAATGTATTACAATGTCAATGTTTCAGCATGTGGAATAAAACAAGATGTAAATTCGTAATTTTTTCATTTTTGTTTGTTTTGTATATAGAAATAAAGTATATTTGTGCCCGAAAGAGCGAATATGAAAAATAAGCATAATCATATCAGGCACATGATGTCATCGGTTTTCCATCTTTATTATGATGGTTTCAGAAACATGTCGGTAGGCAAAACCCTATGGATGGTAATTATTATCAAACTCTTCATCATCTTTTTTGTTCTTAAGCTGTTTTTCTTCCCCAATATTCTGCACGAGAAGGCTCGTAAAGGGCATGAGGCTGATTATGTATCGTCTAAAATTCTTCCGAATAGATAATTAAAACTAACAATAAACTAATTTATTAAACTCTTAAAAGGATTATGTATAACCTTCTTATGGACGCTATGGCGTCCACGGTTGACTGGTCACGGGCGCAATTTGCCCTGACAGCTATTTATCATTGGCTCTTTGTGCCGCTCACATTAGGTCTGGCAGTCGTCATGGGCATTGTTGAAACCTGCTATTATCGCACCGGCAAGGCTTTCTGGAAAGATGCTGCGCGCTTTTGGCAACGCCTCTTTGGTATCAACTTTGCCATGGGTGTGGCAACGGGAATTATACTGGAATTCGAGTTCGGTACGAACTGGAGCAACTATTCGTGGATGGTAGGCGACGTCTTCGGTGCGCCTTTAGCCATTGAAGGTGTGCTGGCTTTCTTCATGGAAAGCACCTTTGTCGCCGTGATGTTCTTTGGTTGGGACAAGGTGTCGCGTGGCTTCCACTTAACCTCTACCTGGCTGACGGGTCTGGGTGCGACCCTTTCAGCCTGGTGGATTCTGGTGGCAAACAGCTGGATGCAGTACCCCATCGGTCAGCAGTTTAACCCTGATACCATGCGCTTTGAAATGACATCGTTCACCGATGTTGCCTTTTCGCCCTTTGCCATTGACAAGTTTTTCCACACCGTTACATCGTCGTGGATGATAGGTGCCATATTTGTTGTGGCCGTCAGCAGCTGGTATCTGTTGAAGCAACGCGAGGTAAAGCTGGCTAAGGAAAGCATGAAAATTGCTGCCATTACGGGCCTGTGTGCCACACTGCTGGCCGCTTTCACGGGCGATAACTCGGCTTATATGGTAAGTAAAGTGCAGCCCATGAAGCTCGCTGCCATGGAAGCACTCTACAATGGAGGCCATAAACAAGGCCTTACATTGGTGTCGGGGGTAAGTCCTTTTGGTCAGCCCAACTATCAAAACCAGCATGAACCTCCCATGCGTGTGGCTGTTCCTGGTGCCCTTTCTTTCCTTGCCACTCACTCTTTTGACGGTTATGTGCCGGGCATAAACGATATTATCAAGGGATATACCTCGCACGATGGCAAGGTGGAACTGCCATTAAAAGAAAAGATTGCGCGTGGCAAGAAGGCCATTGTAGCACTGTCTGAATACCGAAAAATGACGGCCGGACACAAGTTTACGCCTGCCACGCTGCCCGCAAAGGCCCGCGAACGTCTGGCTACACTGCAGCAAAACCTGCCTTATTTCGGTTACGGGTATATTAAAGATGTGCACGATTTGGTTCCCAATATTCCTATTAACTATTACAGCTTCCGCCTGATGGTGGGCGTAGGCTGCCTGTTTGTGCTTTTCTATCTGGTGTTGTTGCACGTAATGTACCATTACGACGTGGCCGAACGCCGATTCCGTTGGCTCCACATTGCGGCCATCTGTATGCTGCCTATGGCTTATCTGGCCAGCGAAAGCGGATGGATTGTTGCCGAACTTGGCCGCCAGCCGTGGACCATACAGGATATGCTGCCCGTGAATGTAGCCGTGAGTGACATTTCTTCAGGCAGCATAGCATTAACCTTTTTCATCTTCCTCTTTCTGTTTACAACCATGCTTCTTGTTGAAATTAGCATATTGACTAAGCAGATTAAGCACGGTCCCGAGTATAGCGAAGCGCAGGTTGAAACAGCAAAAATAACCGAATAACGTTCCATGAACAATTTTATTGTTATGACTTAATTATTCATTCAGAACAACAAAAAATATGGATTACACATTTTTCCAATCATACTGGTGGTTCGTTGTCTCGCTGATGGCCGCGTTCCTCGTCTTTTTTCTCTTCGTTCAGGGGGCAAACAGCCTGATTTTTACTTTAGGCAAAACGCCCGAAGAACGTCGTCTGGTTGTCAATTCAACGGGCCGCAAGTGGGAGTTTACCTTTACCACGCTGGCTACGTTCGGTGCTTCTTTCTTCGCTTCCTTCCCGTTATTCTATAGCACCAGCTTCGGCGGGGCCTACTGGATATGGATGCTTATACTCTTTAGTTTTGTGGTACAGGCCGTCAGTTACGAGTTTCAGAACAAGACAGGCAACCTGTTTGGTGCACGGGTTTTTCAGTTGTGCCTTATCTTTAACGGTATCGTCGGCCCGCTGTTGCTGGGTGGTGCCGTGGCCACTTTCTTTGATGGCAGCAACTTCTTCATCGAAAAGGGCAACATGCTGGCGGGTACACAGCCCGTCATCAGCCACTGGGCCAATGCCAGTGCCGGCCTCGACGCCCTGCTCGACGGCTGGAACGTGCTCTTCGGCATTGCCGTTTATCTGCTGGCTGCCATCATGGGCATGCTGTATATGAACAATAATATCAACGACACCGTGATACGTTCGCGCATACGCAAGCTGCTGGGCATCTTCACAGTGGCCTTTCTGGTGTGCTTCCTTACATTCTTCATCCACACCCTTCTCAAGGACGGCTTCGCCAGCAACCCCGATACAGGCGTTATCTTTACGGAGCCCATGAAATATCTCAACAACCTGCTCACCATGTGGCCTTTGGCTATTGTGTTGCTCACCGGCGTGCTGTTGCTGCTCTACGGCATCGCGCGCACCTTCTTCGACCATAATTATATTAAGGGTATTTGGCCGGCAGCCATTGGCGAAATGATGGTAGTGCTGGTGCTTTTCCTCATTGCAGGCTGGAACA
This sequence comes from uncultured Prevotella sp., assembly GCA_938018155.1. Classification (GTDB taxonomy): domain Bacteria; phylum Bacteroidota; class Bacteroidia; order Bacteroidales; family Bacteroidaceae; genus Prevotella. The sequence goes on along the minus strand of CALIIG010000016.1, from coordinate 460 downwards.
ATACAGCGTTTTATCCGTCAAATGTCGATATTCAAAGCTCGCTTACCATCAGTAATGCATGCAGCAGCGAAACCACATTGCGCGTAATGGCTTATGTATCGTTGCTTATTCCGGTAATTATTTGTTACGGAGCATACGCATGGTATTCGATAGATAAGAAAAAAATAGACAGGAAAGAGCTGCAGGAAGGTGAGGCCTATTAACTCTGCCAATATGTCATAATTCGTGTTTTATATATGGGTTAGTTATTAATAATTTCATACAGGTTATAAGATAAAGCGTAGGAACAGAACCGTTCCTACGCTTGTTTGTATCGTATTACTGATGGGGGTTGCCTTGTTTGTGTATGCCGTTTCAACGGTATGCTACTAATATTACTTGGTATTGGTCACTGTTCGACGGTCGTCAGCAGCGCGTACGACGGCCGTCACACCCATCGTTCGACGGTCGTCGTACGCGC
>CALIIG010000015.1 GCA_938018155.1 uncultured Prevotella sp. | reverse complement strand
GATGGCTTCGTGCTCTTCAGGGAAGAAGGCACCGCAGTCAATGATGGCTGCTTCGCCCGTAGAGTCGCTTACAATATAGGTGTTTTCCTGGATGGGATTGCAGACAAAGCGTTGTATTTTAAGCATCGTCGGTGTGATATAATTATTGTTTTATGGTATAATGGTTACGTTGAGGCTACATGGGAAGGTAAACAACCTGTTTCGTTTTAAACCATTCCTCGTCGAAAAACTGCGATACAGGTGTAACTTCTGCGATTTTATGAAAGGGCTTTAATTCAGCCGTCAGGTCGCCTCCCTTTAGTGCAATGATGCCGTTGGCGATTGAATTATGCTGATTTTTCGAAATATTCTTACGCACAATCCTTGCCAAATCGGGCAGGGGCATGACGGCACGCGACACGATAAAGTCAAATTTCCCTTTCTCATCCTCGCCTCGTTCGTGCGCGGTTTCGACGTTTTCAAGACCTATTGCCTTAGCAATCTCCGCGGCAACATTTACTTTTTTGCCCGTCCCGTCAATGAGACGAAAGCGGCATTCAGGAAAAAAGATGGCCAGAGGAATGCCTGGAAAGCCTCCGCCAGTGCCGAAATCGAGCACCGTTGTGGCTGGTCTGAAGCGCACAATACGTGCTATTGCCAACGAGTGTACGACGTGATGCTCATACAAATTATCAATATCTTTACGTGAAATTACGTTTATTTTATTGTTCCATTCCCTGTATAAGGCATCAAGACTTTGGAATTGTTCTCTTTGCTTTTGAGAAAGATGGGAGAAATATTTGTCAATAATCTGCATATAATGAACATGTTATTTCTTTGCGTTGCATGCAAAGTTACAATATTTTATCGTAACTTTGCAGCCATCATTTACATTATTCTATATGTTAAGGGCAGCGTTATTTGATTTGGATGGTGTTGTTTTGGATACTGAAAGTCAGTATACCGGTTTTTGGAAAAGGCAGGGATTGTTATATTATCCTGATATAAAAAACTTTGCACAACGCATAAAAGGCATGACCTTAACGCAGATTTTTGATCAGTTTTTCGCTTCTGACGTGCAGGCCCAACAGCATATTACCGATGCCCTTAACGCCTTTGAGAACAATATGCGCTACGATTATATCCCCGGTTTTGAACATTTTGTAAAGGGCCTTTCAAAGTTAAACGTGCAAACTGCCGTTGTAACGAGCAGCAATTTACAGAAGATGGACAAGGTGTATAGCGCACAACCGGGACTAAAAAACTATTTCGACGCGATACTTACAAGCGAGGATTTCAAATACAGTAAACCGAATCCCGACTGCTATTTAGAAGCAGCCCGCCGCTTTAAATTGCGCCCTGACGAGTGCATAGGATTTGAAGACAGCATCAATGGCTTAAGAGCGTTACAGGCTGCACGTATGTTTACCATTGGCCTGGCAACGACAAACCCGCGCGAAATGGTTGCCAAATACGCCAATTTAGTTATAGATGACTACACAAATACATCAGCAGGTCAGGTTGTTAATTTAGTATAGGCTGAAAGAATGGACACACAAAACGCTCCCATGCACATTAAATTGTGGCATCGTAACTTTTGGAACATCGCTTTATCCAACCTGTTACTCACCGCAACCATTTACTTGTTTCTCCCTGTTTTGCCTTTGCAGATGGCGTCAAAAGGCTATACAACATCGCAAATAGCGATGTGCTTTGCAGCGTATATTTCAGGATTGTATGTGCCTGGCTGGTGTGTTTCCTATCTCATTGAAAGGTACAGGCGCAACCATGTTTGCACTTATTCAATACTTCTGCTGGCTTTTATCTTTGCCTTTTACTACTTTTTCAATATCCGTAATTCTGTTATTTTGGCAGCTTCGTGCTTATTTGCGGGCTGCTTTTTTAGCCTGGCCGAAATGGTTTTGCGAAGTACACTTATTGTTGACACCTGTGAATCGAGCCACCGCACAGAAGGAAACCATGCCGTTTCCTGGCTTGGACGCCTGTCGTTAGCCTTAGGTCCGTGTGCGGGGATAGTGATATTTCATTTCTTTGGCTTCAGAATGGTGATTGCTGCAGCGGGTACAACTTCGCTCCTGGCGATGTTGTTGATTTCCCTGGTAAGCTTTCCCTTCCGCACTCCTGAGGATGATGCACCGGCCATTAGCCTTGACCGTTTCTTCCTTGTTCGCGGTTTTCCCTTGTTTTTCAATTTGTTTTTGGTTACCGCAGTGGTGGGAATGCTGCTGTCTGCCATCCATGCGCCCCACTTTTTTGCCTTTATGCTGGCCGGCTTTATGATAGCAATTATAGCCGAGAAGTATGTTTTTGCCAATGCAGAATTAAAGAGTGAAGCGGTAGTCGGGTTTATATGCCTTACACTTTCGCTTGTTTTACTGCTGTTTCGTCATGAGCAAACCGCTGTAATTATTGCAGCACTTCTCACAGCTTTTGGCACAGGATTGATGGGTTCGCGCTTTCTTCTGTTCTTTATTAAACTTGCAAAACACTGTCAGCGCGGCACAACGCAAAGCACATACTTTCTGGGATGGGAGACGGGACTGATGTCGGGCATGGCTTTCGGCATCTTTTTGGGCAACCGTTATGAGGTGCTTGTCGCTGCCCTTGTTCTTGTTTCTACGGCTTTTGTCATTTATAATTGCCTTGTACACCCGTGGTATCTACATAATAAAAACCGCTGATTAGCGTTGTATTATGTGATGATGAAGATATTAAAACCTTGTTTTTGGTTGTTGTTAACGGTGCTTACCCTTGTTTCATGTGCCGATGACGACAGTTTTTCGCTATCGCAAGCCAACCGGCTTACGTTTTCAACCGATACACTTAAGCTCGATACCGTATTTTCAAATGTGCCCGGTGCCATGCGAAGTATGTGGGTTTATAACCGTTCGGGCGATGGCATTCGTTGCAAAAGTGTACGTCTTGCCCGCGGCAGCAGGTCGGGATTTCGCATTAATATTGATGGTATTTATCTTGGCGACCGTACGAATTACACCACGACCGGGGTTAGTTTGCGTAATCGCGACAGCCTTAGGGTGATGGCAGAACTTACTGCTCCGCTCAACTCACAGACAGGACCGCAGGTTGATGACGACGAGTTGATATTTATTTTAGAAAGCGGAGTAGAGCAGAAAGTGGCCTTAAGGGCCTGGTCGTGGGATGCAACGCTGCTGCGTAATGTCCGTGTCAGTCACGATTCGCTTATGTCTCCCTCTTCAAAACCGCTGGTAATTTATGGCGGTATAACCGTCGACAGTGCTACAACGCTTACTATTGCTGCGGGAACAACGCTGTATTTTCATGCCGATGCAGGGCTGAACGTTCACGGCCGACTGCTTTGTCAGGGCACGCCTGCGCAAAATATAACATTGCGTGGCGACCGAATCGACCGTATGTTTGGCTATCTTCCCTACGACCGTGTGCCGGCGCAGTGGAAAGGTTTGCGCTTTTACGCATCGTCGTATGGCAACGAATTTAATTATACCGACGTGCACAGTACGCAGGATGGCGTTGTAGTTGACTCGTCAGACGTGTCGCGTCTTAAGCTCACCATGGCCAATAGCACCATCCATAATTGCCAGGGGTATGGACTAAAAGCTGATAATGCACAGCTAAAACTTACCAATACGCTGATAACAAACACCCTGCACGACTGTCTTCACCTTAATGGAGGCCGGGCCATTGTGAACAATTGTACACTGGCTCAGTTCTATCCTTTCGACTCGAACCGGGGTGCAGCCATCGCCTTTACAGCGCGCTATCCGTTGCTTGACCTCGATGTGCGAAACACAATCATTACTGGTTATGCCGACGATCAGCTTATGGGAACTCCCGCCGACGCCGCCATACCGTTCAATTATAGCTTTGACCATTGCGTT
>CALIIG010000014.1 GCA_938018155.1 uncultured Prevotella sp. | reverse complement strand
AGAGCAACTGACTCTTAATCAGTGGGTCTAGGGTTCGAGTCCCTAAGGGCGCACAACGGGAGAAAGCTTCGATAAGGCTTTCTCCCCTTTTTATATTTCAATGTCAAATAGCCTGTATTACAACATGTAAAACAAAAACAAGGTTCTGCCTTTTTGCAGAACCTTGCTCATGATATTACAATAAAGGCTGGTGCCTTACATGCCCATATACTACAGTTTTACGGCTGAAAGCACGCCCTTGTCGCAACCCTGTGTAAGGTCAATGGTAAGCACGTAGGTATCACCATTGTTAAGTGTTGTTCCCGCAGGCACATAAATGTTGCCGTTATCGTGCCCGTTGCCGTCGCCTACACAGAATACAGGGCTTGTTGACGTGAGATGATAGCTGGCAGCTGTGCCTTTAAACTCGGTGCCCCAACCCTGCTGTCCGAAGAACTTAAAGTTGACATCGGTGGCGCGTAACTGCCTGCCGACGGTTAGTGTAACCTGATAAACCTTGTCTCTTACCTGTGCCATGCAGAGCGCGTGGTTCGTATCGGTCCACCAGTTCTGCCCTGCAACAAAGCTGAAGGCAGGCTTGCCGAAGCCGTCGTTGCCAATAATCCATATAGCACCAGAGCCGTCAGCTGCCAGTTTTGCAGTTGATTTGTCGGCCTTGGCGGCCCAAATCTGGAAACCGTTACGCGTAGTGTTGGCCGTAATATGGTAATTACCCGTTACCGCTTTAAACTTATAGGTGCCGTCACCGTTCGGTGTAAAGAAGTCGGGATCGTAATACCAGCCGGGCGAATTAACGGCAGCCAGCCCTACAAACTCGTAGTTCCGGCCCTGCGTCAGCTCGCCGTCGAAGGTGTTTTCCATAGCCGAGAACACAATTTCCTGCGATGCTGTAGCGGGGTCGTAAACGGGAGAATAGGCATAGGTAAGCGTATTGAAGGTAACTTTAAACGTGCCACGCGCCGTGTTGACGAAGCTGATGTCGTCGGTTACGTCTTGCACGACGCCCTGTGTACCCTGCCCGAAGGTTATCTTACGCCCGTTACTGCCTTGCCCTGGCGCAACAATGTGTCCTTTTACCGTCTTGGAAGAGGGTGAGCTTACCATTGTAGAGAACAGGTAAGGATTGCCTGGATCGGGTATCATTGTGTACTCATTGCCTGTGCTTGTCACCAATTTGATTGAAGCATAATGAGGGCGTGACAGAGGAATATCGACCGTTTTCTCAACTGTTGTAAAATGAATGTCCTGTAAAGTAAGCTGCAATTGAGCATTGCCATCGGGCACATTCTGGCAGAACGGCATATAAAGGCGAACCTGATAATCGCCATCAGCCTTTGTGCGAAGGGTTATATTCTGCACGCTTTCCTGGCCATATTTCAGTACAGCCTTAAGTGTTGACAACGGCACTTTGGTGTCGGTGCATTTCACGTTCACCGTAATGCTGTCGCCAAACAGAGCCGGGCTGACGGCCGCAACATCAATTTGCGGGTTGCCATCTTTTGGTGCCACGTCGTTATTATCGTCGCTACATGATGTGGGTACAAGGCCAAGCATCAGCACAAAGGCCATAACAGAAGCCCCCGAAGCGAATTTTCCGAATATCTTATTTATTTTCATATCCAAACTTTTAAATGTTTACATTCTATTTCCAGCGTGCCGATACCACGGCATTTGTAGGTATTTTAACCTGAAAATGATGATTACCGTCACTCAATGTAACCAGCAAGTCATAATCATCAGTATTCAGAAGCACAGCCGCATAGGTGTTGTCGGGATTTAAAAACTCGGCATGGATAAGTTTGTCGTTTTGTATATCCCTCTTCACGCCAAGCCTTACGGCTCCTGGTTTAACCACGGAGGCAATCTGACTGATGACATAATAGTGTGAATTACAGGTGATGTTTTTGTAGCTTGCCGCATCAATGTCGACGGCTCCAAAGCATGTCTGGCATCCCCCTGCGAGGTTAGGCCCCATCCTTGAGTCTAACATCAGATTCCAAACCAGCACTGCTTTGCACATCTTATTGACCGTACCGAGAACCACATTCTTCATATCGGCAACCAGACGCTTGGATAAATTATGGCCCTCGTTCCAGGTTCCAATGCTCGATTCTGAAAAAATCAGCTCCTTTCCAGGTGCTTTTTTATAGACGTTGGTAAGTTCTGAGTTGTTGCCTCCATAGTCATGAAAGGCAGCCCCTACAACGAGTTCGGAACCATTGTAGCTGCCGAGGGCGTCATAAACCTTTACAGGATAGTCGTCCTGACCGTTAGCGTAGTCGTAATTGTGGTCGTAGACATAAATCTTCGTGGCTAATCCTGACGACTTAAAAGCGTGGGCCAGCTCCTTTACAAACGGTGCTTCTTCCTGCCAGGGCATGTAAGTAGACGCGCAATTGCCGTGATTGAGCGGCTCATTTTGCGGTGTTACGGCATAAATACGAATGCCTTGCTGCTGCATAGCCTGCACAAACTTCACAAAATATTGTGCATAGTCGGCACGATAATCAGGATTCAGATGGCCGTCGGTCCACTTATTGTGCGGCGTTTTTGTAACAATGTCGGCCACTTTCATCCATCGGGGGCACGTCCATGGGGAAGCAATAATCTTTAAATCAGGATTAATGGCCAGAATTTCCTTCAATACTGGTATTACAAAATGGGTTTCATCATTTTGCAATGCAAAGTTTTCGAGACCGGGTTTATCACATAATGTATACTCGGTACTGGAGAAATCGCTGCACCCTATTGATATTCTTACATAGCTTGCACCATATCCGGCTACAGGCGAAAAGGTTCTTTTTAAGAACGTTTCGCGGTCGGTCTTATCCATTTTCAGCAAGTTATACGCTGTTGAATAAGTGATAGCGTAGCCAAATCCCTCCATCGTTTGCTTGTGTTGAGAGGGGGCAATCTCAATGGTTGTTGGTGCCATGTTGACGCCCGACAATGTATTGACCGAATCTTGCTTCAACAAACTAACACCGTTTGCCGTTGTTGTGAACGTACGAACCTGATTATTTGCGGGAACAGGATTGATGGAAAGACTTTCGTTTGGCAATGGTTTCTGTAAGTCTAAACCATTGTCAACGTTACACGCTGTAAGCCCAAACATGGCAAAAGCACATAATGGTGCCATGAATTTCGTGCGCATAAGTGAATGGAAAATGTTTATATTTGTTTGCTTCATTGCTGCTAATTTTAGAATGATACTTCTGTTTTTCAACATGAATACCGACGCATTTTAGTAACCGGGATTCTGTATAAGGTTGGAATTCTGGTCGAGAGCGGTCTGCGGAATGGGGAAAAGGTATGAATTACTATCAAATGCTTTCTTCTGCGGCAGACGGCCAACATCACGACTATTAATCGTATTCATATACTGTTCAACCTTGCCATATCGGCAAAGATCGAACCAACGCTCTCCCTCCATAGCCAGTTCCAGGCGGCGTTCATGCAATACTGCCTCAATCATGGCATTCTTAGTAGCCGTTTTGTCGGCTGTAAGATCGGGCAATTTTGCACGATGACGAATCATGTTTACAAGCTCGGCACTCTTCGATAAATTCCCTTTGAAGGCATAAGCCTCGGCTTCAAGCAGGATTATATCAGCCAGACGCACGACATATTCATTGTTATAGCCTGAACGTAACTTGTACATAAACGGATAGTTGGCAGCGGGATAGTAGTTGCTCCACGTGCAAGAGTAGTAGACAACAGTTTGATTAAATCGTGCCGTATCGCCCTCATCGTGGAAGTCTTTAATCAAATCGCGCGAAGGAGTAACCCATTTTGCCCATGTAAAAGACTGGTTATAGTTCTCCAAACAGCGGCCGTACATCCAGCTTTCCCAGTTGCCTGCGCCCGGGCTCCAATGTATTTCCTGAATACCTTCTGATGTATTTCGCTTAACACAATCCTGTGTAACCGGGTTCCATCCCCACAAAGTGGAGAACGATGGTTCCAATTCGATACCGGGAGTATTGCGTACCTGTTCGGCGTATTGGATTACCTTATCATAATCCTGTACTGGTTTTTCAGCATAAACCTTGGCTAAAAAGGCCAAGGCTACGGGCTTAGTCAGGCGCGTACGGTCTGCAGAGTCAAAGTCAGGAGCATTTTGAGCCGCATACTCTAAATCAGAAACAATCTGCTTATAGCACTCTTCGCGCGTTGAACGAGGAGGATAATACGAAGGCCATACTTCCTCAATGTTGTTCGATGTAATTGTTTTCGCAATGGAAGTAATCACTGGAAACGAACCCCATATGCGGGCAAGGCGGAACATCATTTGCGCACGGAACAGCTCTCCCTGAGCTTTATACGACCTGTATTCAGCATTATTGATAGCTCCTTTTTTAAGCAATTGCTCTGCTCCATTAATTAAAACATTGGCCTTTGCGATGTCTTCGAGATACCTGTTCCAGTCACGACTGAAGTTTCCATTGCTTGCATCAATCGAGTTTACTTCCAAAGGAGTGGTCTCTGTGCCTGTTGTTCCACCGTAAGCATTGTCTGCATGTGCCTCCCCAAGGATGACATAGTCGAGGTGTAAGTGCTCTTGCCTGGTGCGATAAAGCTCATAAATAGCCTTCAATTGGTTGTCGGCAGCAGCCTTATCTTTCAGAATGACAGTGGCAGTATCAGTTTTTCCTCCCTCCGTTAGCTCGGAAGGATCAGAGATCGGGGCAATATCGAGCGAACAAGCATTGAATAATCCCAACGCCAATCCACAGAAAACACCCATCTTTAATGATATTTTTTTCATAATAATATGCTGTTTTGAAATCAACTTTATGTGAGTAAAGTTCTGAATTTACGTTATTTTTTATAGAACCTCATGTTATTTTTTATAGAACCTCATGTTGGTTGTTATAGAACCTTACGTTGGTTGTTATAGAACCTTACGTTGATTGATTATTAATTTATAACTGGTTTGAGAATCAGAATTCAACCTTAATACCCATCACAAACGACCTGCTTAAAGGATAAGTACCCCAGTCGAGTCCCTGAACGGTACCGCTGTCGCCATACTGATTCACCTCCGGGTCGCGACCTGTATAGCCTGTCCACGTCAGCAAATTGGTGAAAGAGATATACGGCATAAGCCTTGTGAGGTACAGTTTACGTAACGAAGGTGCAGGAACATCGTAAGAAAGTGTAACACTTTTCACGCGCAAGTAGCTGCCATCCTCTATATAATAGGTAGAGTTTCTCTGGTCAAAGTTGGCCTTTGGCACGTCTGTTATCTGGCCGGGAGTACGCCAACGGCGGAGAACCGTTGTGCTTTGGTTGCGCCCGTCAAACATACCCTCGCTGTCCATACGCGATACATTATAAATATCATTGCCGTAACTTCCCTGCAAGAGCACGCTTAGGCTCAGACCTTTCCATGCGAATGTGTTCGTCATACCGAAAGTAAAGTCGGGGTTCGGGTCGCCAATGTATGTCCTGTCATTGGCTGAAATAATGCCGTCGTTGTTAATATCGCGATAGTTTAACTCACCTGTTTCGCGATTAACACCCTCTGCAATATATCCGTAAAAGCTGCCAAGGGGGCGTCCCGGCGTGTTACGCACCACATAATCGTGTACATGATCGGTCGTAATTGCGGCAGGATATACCTTTGTCAGCTTCAGGTTCTTGAGCTTATTACGATTGAACGAGATGTTGAAATCGGTATTCCAGTTGAACTTTCCTGTCAAATTCTTTGAACTTACAGCCAATTCCCATCCATGATTTTCGATTTCACCTCCGTTGAATGCCATCGTATTGGCATCGGCACTACCCGATGGAAGGGTCATGTTCATGAGCAAATTGTGTGTCAGTTTATAATAGTAATCCACATAGATTGTGAGGCGATTCTTCAACACTGTAAGGTCTAAGCCCACATTAGTCTGCGATGTTGTCTCCCACGTTAGCTCAGGATTGCTCAGCCTGCCCTTCGTACGCGTGGGCACTGCATTGGGGTCTCCGCCCGTCCCAAACCACTGAACGCGATTAATATTGTACAGAGCGAGGTAGCTATAATCGCCTAATCCGCTCTGGTTACCGGTCTGTCCCCATCCTCCGCGCAGCTTTAAGTCGTCAATCCATGATACATTTCGCATGAACTTTTCCTGCGAAATGCGCCATGCTGCCGAAAAAGAGGGGAAATAACCCCAACGGTGTCCCGGTGCAAGTTTGGAACTACCGTCGGCACGTA
>CALIIG010000013.1 GCA_938018155.1 uncultured Prevotella sp. | reverse complement strand
CCAATCATCATATCCCCAGTCGGGCGAAGGCACGATACCTGATATACGTCCCGAGTCATTCTGGTTGTCTGATATGTCATCAAGCCACTTCTCATAAAACTGAACGCCGTCAAAATTCATCAGTGCCACGTCCATACTCATATGTGCATCGGCCGTCCAGCCGTTCTTTTCGCGTTGCGGACAGTCGGTAGGGATGCTCATTAAATTGGATAAATACGATGCGATGGTGGCGTCGGATATTTTGTTCAACAGCTCGTTCGAGCACTCAAAATGCCCGGTACGCTGCACGTTAGTGTGGAAAAACTCGGCCGTGAGGCTCTCTTTTGTCAGATGAACAGGGCGCGAACTGTGTACCTCGACATACTGGAAGCCGTGATAGCAGAACATAGGCTCAAGTTCTTGCCGGCTGCCATTGAGGATGTATGTGTCGGTTTGGAACTCCTTATCCGGCACAGGCGAGTAGTAACAGGCTATGTTTCGCATTTCCAAACGGCCGTCGTTGCGTTTCATTTCGCCATGCTGAAGCGTGAGCTTTGTACCTGAAGGGCCCTGCACTTTCAGCTTGCAGAAGCCCGAAATATTCTGGGGAAAGGAATATACAAAAACGGTATCGCCCCACGATTGCATACCCGTGGCCTTAAAACGCCGGCTTATTTGTATGGCCGGCATTTTTTGAGCGGTCATCAACGGCGACGGAGCCGCTACCACCATAGCGCGTTGCCAGCTGCTGTCGTCGTAGGAAGGTTGCTCCCATCCTGTTTTTTCGAGGCGCGAATCGTATTTGTCTCCGGCGTAAATATTGTTGACAAGATAAGGTCCTGTCGACGTTTTCCACGTGTCGTCAGAGCAAATTTCCTGCACCTTGCCGTTGTCAAACTCAACACGCAGCAGGCAGGTCATACGGGCACGGTTGCGCCATCGTGCCACGTCGAAGCTCCAGGTGGCTACCTTTCCTATCGCGTTGTAGAAACCGTTACCCAACACGGCCGTAATGACATTGGTGCCACCGTGCAGCATCGGCGTAACATCATACACGCTATACAGGTTGCGACGGTCGTAGTGGGTGTAACCGGGGTTCAGCAAATCGGCCGAAACGGCACGCCCGTTCAGCTTAAATACGCCATAGGCGGCTGCGCTGTAATAGAACCTCGCGCGCTTAATACGACGGCCGTCGATGTTGAACACCTTGCGGAACATGGGCGCAGGCTCGAAGTCGCGGTGGCGTGAATCGGTAATCCATACGGCGTGCCAGTCGGCCTGATTCATCAGTGCGGTCTCGAAAGGCTCTATGGAAGATTCAATCTTCCGGCCGCGACCGTCCCACACCGTCACGCGCCAGAAGTAGCGTTTAAACGATTGAAGACCGGCATCATGGCAAACGGCGCACGAAATATCTGATGTAATTACGCCCGAATCCCACACCACAGACGCACCGTTACCGCGGGCAAGCTGCAGCGAATCGGTACCTGCCACAACACGATATTTACTTTGTTGCAAGGGCTTTGCCGACTGGATATTCCACGTCAGGCGCGGCGAGGCTGCGTCAATACACAGCGGACGCACGCCATATTCGCAGCGCATGCGCGTAATTTGCTGTGCCGTGGTGCTGCTTCCTGCACACAGCAGGCTGCCCGTGACGAGCAACTTGCAGCAGGTTTCAAACAGGTTTTTATGACTTTTATGCATAGAACTTTTAATTTGACTGGTTACAGGCTCTGAGGTTTAGTAGATAGTGCAATGCAAACTAAGCTCTTCGGGCGGGAAATCATCGTCGGCATGGGTTTGCCGGTATTTAATATTCTTCACCAGAATACGTACGGCTTCGCTCGCAATTTTTTCAACAGGCATACGGGCTATCTGCATGGAAGGGGCGATACACTGGAAAGCAGGCATGCCGTGAATGCAGGCAAACTCGTAGCCTGCCAGGCTGATATGGCGGGCATAAAAATACTCAAAGGCGGCCAGACACAGAATATGGGTGGTGAAAAAGAACCCCTGAACATCGGGGTTATGCTTGAAAATACGGTCTAAAACCGGGAAAATGCCTTTCTTGTAATCGCTGAAATTCACCTCGCCATAAAGGCTGGCATCCAGATCTATGCCCGATTCCAACAGGGCACTGCTATATCCTTCGCGACGCATATTCATGGTACGGAGGTGCGAATTGGTGGTAATGATGGCTATCTTACGGCACCCACGGGCTACCATATTGCGCACAAGCTGGTAGCTGCTTTCCTCGTTATTCACGATAACATAGTTGGTTTTTATCTCGGGATAGTATCTGTCGAAGAGTACAAACGGAAAGCGTTCGTCCATCAAACGGTCTATCTCGGAACGTGATATTTTTGTGGGAGCGAGCACAATACCGTCAACCTGTCGCGACTTAAACATCTGAATGAGATGCCTTTCCCGCTCCGGGTTCGACTCAGAATTGCCTATCATCACGTAGAAATTTTCCTTTTCGGCGGCCTTTTCGAGGTTACTCGCCACCTCCGAATAGAACGAATCGGTAATGTCGGGGATGATAAGCCCGATGGTGCTCGTCAGGCCCGTGTTCAAACTGCGGGCTATGAGGTTGGGCTGGTAGTTCATTTTGCGGGCCATTTCGTGCACACGGGCCTGCATACCGGTGCTTATACCACGCTCGTTGCCCTTGCCGCCGAGCACCCACGACACTGTGGTTTTCGATACCTGCAAGGCTTCAGCTATGTCTTTCAGTGACGATTTCATGCTTCTTCCTGATGTTTTCCAGGCTGCTTTACACTGCTGTTTCTCCGCAAAAAGAATTGCGGAGAAACACCTTTATTTTAATATATGTTCCACCAGCGCGAAAGATGGGCACTCGGTGTAACCACGGTTATCTTGTAAAACTTCGATTGGGGCAACTTGTTCTTGTCGATGGCGAACCGCCCTGCCGACGCTTTCACGCTGCCCATCAGTTGCCATTCGTCGTGTCCGCCCGTAGCAAAGTTGTTGGTTGGAGCGACATAAACCGAGGCCGTTTCGGAAGCATCGTGGCAGTCCCACGTCACCACAATCTGGTTGTCATACTTGGTTGCAAACAGGTTTGTGATGCCCTGGCGGCCGTAGAACGACATACCGTCCTGCTCGAAAGCCACGTCACGCGGCACCTCAAAGCCCATCCACTTGCAGATGGTGGGGTTAATGTCGACGTGGCTCAACGACCATTCATTGAAGTGGGCGTTGACATGCTTGAGGTTTGTCGACACCCACACGGTGCGTTCACGCGATGTTTGCCCGCCGTGCCCGTAGCCATCGACGTAGCGTCCGTGGTCGGTTGTAACGATGACAAGCCACTCTTCGCCATACTTTTTTTCGCGGAACTTCACGGCATCCCACACTTTTCGCAGCAGGCTGTCGGTCTTCATCACATACCTGTCCGAGTAAGACCCGCTGCCATAGCTGTGGAAAGCATCGTCGGTATACCAGAGATAGAGCCACCCCAGGTCCGGAGCCTCGGTGCGAATGCTGCGTGCAGCATCGGCCGTTACCTGGCAGTCGTAATCGTAAACCTCCAGCATGTCCTTCTTTTTGGGGAAGCGAACCGAATCGAGATCGTAGCCGTCGTAGACATAATCCATCTTCATGTTGCCGGCTTCGGGCTTGCCGTCGCCAAGGAGAATGGTGCGGTTGTCGGTCCATCCCGAATAAATTGCCGTTGTAACAGGACGCTTCTGGTTCTTCGCTATGCGGAAAATATTCCAGTAGTTATAGTTAATGTGTATATTCTCGTTGCCCTGAACATTGTGCTTGTTCATCCATGTGCCGGTGAGAATGTTGGTATATCCGATGGCCGATATGGTAGGAGTTTGCGAATACATGCGTATTTCGCCGCCGCAATAGGCACGGTGATAGTGGCCCGTGCGGGCAATATCCATGATGGTGGGCGGCTGGAGACGCTCGATACAGTCGGCAGGAATGCCGTCGATAATGACGAAAAGAGCCTTGCGTGTCTTGCCGACAGCCGACAGAGCCGACAATAACATTACTGCCAAAACAATTCTTTTTACAGGTTTTCTCATTTTTAGGTATATATATTACTTAAACGGTTAACTGGCGCAAATATAAGCTTTAAGGTTCAAATATTATGCGTACGTTAATAAAAATTTACGTTAATTAATTGTGTATAACGTTTAGTTGTCAAGCCACTGCATCCTTATTATATAGGTACCCTTGCGCAGAAGACCTGTCACAACGGGGTATGAGCGAAATAAATACAGCATCATGCCTTTAGCTTACCCGCGTTAAGTTCGCACCCCTGCCCTCTTAAGCATACAGCTTTACTGTGTAAAGCAAAAAGGCGGACAGCATAAAAAACCGGCAGGTGCAAAACAAGGGAACCATAATTCCGGCATAAAGGTGCAACCCCGGATATATCAAAAAGTTACCATACCGGCATCAGATATTTGCCATTACGGCGCAATGGGCCGACAATTACGGTGTAATGGTATTGTGTTTACATCGTAAACGGGTCGCGATTACGCCGTAAACGCGTTGCAATTACGCCGTAAAGGCAGCCGGAAACCGTCAAAAACAAACCTGTTTACGGCGTAATCGCAAAACGATTACATCATAAACGCAACGCAATAGTGCCGTAAAGGGAAATAAAAATCTGAATGATTGAAATTTCATGCCTTAATCATAATCCAACGGAAATTAACGGAACCGGGAGGATAAATTCTATCAGGAATAGATGAAAAAAGCATGACTGAACGGTAAAAATGTCAAAAACTTTCGTTTTTTACAATCTTAAATCTCCCTTTTATTGCCATTTTGCCTTTGTTTTCCATGCCCGAAAACAGTACGATTACGGCGTAAACGCACTGTTTTTTCAGCACAAAAACGGGACGAAACTGGTTATGTTTTCGTAAATAGCTTATAATAAGCCGTTTACATTTCTCTCATTTTTGCGATATTTGCAGCCGGCAGGGGAGTTGCTCAGCTACACTGAAATTTCAGACTATCAGCGTAAGCATGCTCCATTATAAACATATATTAAATATCAAACTCGTTTTTATTAATTATCATTAAAACATGATTTAATCTGCTTAAAAAAGTTGCAGCGTACTGATTTTTTCTTTAACATTGCAGCAGATCACCGTTTAACCGTTAAAGCTACCTTGTATGACACATCAGAAGCAAACGGAACGGGACAGACGTAAAGCCACGGTTTATCAGCGAAACTGAAATACTGAAAGCGCAGGATAAGTGACATTTGCCTCTCTTATAACAACCTGAACACCACTGAACACACACAGGGCGTCGCTAAAATCATCCATCAAACGCCGCCCGGCAAGCGAAAAATGCGGATAAAACCGCCACAAAGCGTGAATAATACCGCAATTAACCAAAAACGAATAACACTAACTCTTAAAACAACAGTATGAAAAAACTATTTACCTTTACGCTGGCTCTCATGGCGTCGACAGCCTTATGGGCCGTAGAAGACGACATCAACGAGTATGTAAACAACAATGCCAACTTCATGGGCATACCGTCACAGTCGCGCTGGTGCGACCATAACTCGGGCACATCCGACCCCAAAGCCTATGGCCATTACTACCAGTGGGGCAACATTCACACGCAGGGCACCTACAATGCAGCCTCTTATGGCAACATGTACACGGAGATAAACACCACCGATATTGCCGGATGGTATGCCAACCCCCACTGTTGGGACGTTGCCATGTGCTACGGAGAGACCTGGCTTAAGTCGCCAACGAAGGCACAATGGGAGGAGCTTCTCGAAACCTGCACATGGACATGGTCGGACGACGACAAGGTATACTACGTGCAGGGACCCAGCGGTTCTACCATCATTCTGCCCGCAGCAGGCTACAAGGACGGCCGGAACACGAAGAAAGAAGGCACTGACGGCTACTACTGGACGACAACACGCAACGAGCTGAACACCAATGAGGCCTACTGTTTACACTTTACCAAGGATGTAAAGGAGATTATAACGATGGACCGTGCCCTCGGTTTGAGCGTGCGTCCGGGCATACCGGGCTACATCTTTGACGAGGAAGCAACGGAGAGTCCGGTGCCATTGGGACAGTATAACGTCTTTGCGACGCTCAAAACAACGGCTGATGAGGACGAGTGGAGACCGTTATGTGTGCCCTTTGCCATTGCAAACGAAGCAGGACAATGCAATTTAGCCGACATCGTCAGCAAGATAGCCGTATTCAAAGGCATTGATAACGGCGTTGCGAAATTTGAATCATTGGGAGCCGATGGCACCATTGTCCGCGGCACACCATACCTTGTTCTGCCTGCCTCCGGCTATAACAGCCCAATGGGAAATCGATTGATTGACGGTGACAACTCGGTGGGAGCTACGACCGAAGGCAACGCCACCTTCCAGGGTTCGTATCATAAAATGAGTGCTCCGGCAGGGACATACGTGTTCAACGGCTTCGCTTTCGTGAAGAGTAACGGCTCACTTGATGTGCTCGCCAACACGGCATACATCACCACTACCGACGCCGGCTTGCCCGAAACACTAAAGTGCAGCGTTGACGGACAGCTGTTAACCGACCCCACCGGCATTGGAACCGTGAAAACAACAGATGCTACGGTCGATGTATTTAACCTGCAGGGTATTCGCGTAAAGGCTAATGTGAAAACCGAAAAAGCACTCGAAGGCCTGCCCACAGGCATCTACATCGCAGGCGGCAAAAAGGTTGTCAAATAATGCTTTCGCGCTGCATACCGTGTAACAGAAAGGTTATTACATGCAGAAAGAAGCGTTTTTAACATTTCCCCGGCACGATATATAAAAAGGGATATGTACTTTTCATAATGGATTTATGTACTTCTTATAATGGATTTATGTACTTCTTATCATAGATTAAGGTACTTTTCATAATAGATTAAGGTTAACAACTGTCGTGCAAACCACCCCACAGCAAACCTCCCTATGGTTGTTTGCGTGGGGTATTCCCAACTAAAAAGCCACGCTATGAATAACAAACACCACCGGTTTTTTTCTTTTTCGCGGATGCGTTACACCCTGGCCGCCCTGTGTTTATGGGCCGGCGTAACCGCCACGACAACAGCCGGCGACACGCAAGTCACCATTTGGAAGAAGCAGGGAGGGAGTATTTCCTACGCCCTTTCGGCAAAACCGAAGATAACCTACAACGCCACCGAGCTGCAACTAAGCACAAACGGCACTACCGTTACGTATCCCGTGGCCGACGTTGAGCGCATTACGTTCGAAGCTGTACCCAGCGGTATCAATCCCATCACACAGCAGGGACAGGGCCACTGCCTCATCACCGTCACGCCTGAAGGCATAAAAATTGAAGGCACAACGCCCAAAGAACCCGTAAAACTGTACACCATTGACGGCCTGCTGCTGCATACGTTCTGCACCAACGGGCAGGGAACACTCGTCATTAAGCAGGAAAACATCGTGCGGCATGCCCACGCAGGGGTGCATGTTATTGTGATAAAGGCCGCACAGTCAACCTTGAAACTTACGCTGCCATGAAACGATTCGTTACTGTTTTTGTGCTGCTCATGGCCACTTTTGCGCTGCACGCACAAACCAAAATGATTATTCGCGACGTCAACGGCAACACAACCACCTACACGTTACAACAGGGAGGCGTTGTCGAATTTGACGAAGGGGGAATAGAAGCCGTCGATTTGGGTCTGCCTTCAGGCACACAATGGGGCTCGTGTAACGTGGGAGCACTGCATCCCGAGGACGACGGGGCCTACTTTGCATGGGGCGAAAAGAACGACAAAACCATGTATAGTTTGTCGCAATACAGCCTTTACGACCATATTCACGGCACTTATCCCTATGAGGAAACGCTCGAAAACATCACCGCTACCGCTTACGACGCTGCCACTTCGCAGCTGGGGCTGCCCTGGAAAATTCCTACAAAGGAACAGGCTGACGAGCTTTTAAAGAAATGTTCGTGGGCCTGGGGCGTCACCAACGGCGTGGCAGGATACACGGTTACCGGCCCCAACGGCAACAAAATATTCCTGCCTGCCGCCGGGAAACGCGTTGACGGGCACGCACAAGACAAGGGAACTGTGGGATATTTCTGGGTTTCAGCCCTCGCCGACAGGAGCGATTTCGAAGCCTTTACCTTAGAAATAAACAGCACAAAACGGGCTGTCGACTACGAAAACAGATACCTGGGATTGCCTGTCCGCCCCGTAAAATAATCCGAAAAACGATTTTCAGAACACGGCTTTTTTCGAATATTCCACTCGCCATACCCTGTAAATTCATCTGAATTACTATGAAAAATCATATTCTTACCATCGTCCCGGCCGCCTTCCTGGCCTTAAATGCCACCGCCCAGACGCAACTGGTTATCCGTCCTGCCAGCGGCGGGATGAAAGCTATACCCGTTCATTCAATCGCGAATATTACGTTTGCCGACGACCGCCTCAGTGCCGTCGACCTGGCCTTGCCGAGCCATACACTGTGGGCAAGCTGCAATCTGGGAGCCGTTTACCCCGATGAGAGCGGCGATTTCTTCGCATGGGGCGAGGCGATGACGAAAACAACCTTCACCCAACAAAACTATAAACATTATATTGCAGGCCATTACGTAAGCCTCGGCACAAACATTTCGGCAGGTCGCAACGATGGTGCCACCGAGGCTTTAGGCAGTCAGTGGGCCTTGCCTACATCGGCACAGCTGCAGGAACTCATCGATAACTGCACGTGGACATGGGGCCGTTACAACGGCACCAAAGGCTACACCGTAACGGGTACCAACGGCAACAGCATATTTCTGCCCGCTGCAGGCAACATTTTTAATGGCAAAACCCACGATAACACAGGCACATGCGGTTTCTACTGGTCGGCCAATTCTGCCACCACGGCATCGAAAGCGCGCTTTCTCGGCTTTAAAAACGGCGAACGAAAATTGCAGGAAAACATGCGCGATTTGGGCTTTTGTATTCGCCCCGTGGCCCATCAGCCCAAAACAAAAGCCCTGTCTTTAAACGTGGGAAGCCCCACAGGAACGCCCCTTCAGGGAATAGGCGTCGAGTTTGACCCCCATTTTCTCACCGCCTGTATGGCTAAAAACGACGGTGCCAGGCCTGCCGACTGGGACAATATTATTGTGCCAAGGGTGAAGAAAATGCGCCCGCACAACTTCCGGGTATGGGTGCTTTCACAGTGGTTTGAGCCGGTAAACGACAACAACGACCCCAATACCACCAACTGGGATGCGCTGAATTTCAACACCCCCGAAATGCAGGCACTGTACAAGGAACTTGATTTGGCCGAAGAAACAGGTGCTGAAGTGACGCTCGTTTTCTGGGGAGCGACGGCCAATACCTGGATGGCGGGCGGACAAACAGGCAACTGGCTCTTCGTCCCTAAAGACTATAACGAGTGGGCTGAGAACTGTGCCATCCTTGCAAAACATCTGATTGATACGAAACATTACACGTGCGTGAAGATGCTTACCCCTATCAACGAACCCAATTTCTACCCCGGTCACTGGCAGAAAATGACGGCAGAGGGCTACGCTTCCATCTGTCACAAGATAGCTGCACAGCTGCAACGCATGGGCATTGCTCATAAAATATCGCTCAATTTAAGCGACAATATCGACAGTGACGTACCGTTTTTGAAAGAGGCCTGCGCGCGAACGGCCGACGTTGCGGGCATATTCAACACCCATTGCTATAAGTTCGGCTACGAGAATACGAACGCAGAGATAGGTGCCTGGGAAAGAACGAACGTTGATTTAGCCCGTGCCGTGGGCAGGAAACACTTTGTAGGCGAGTTCGGAAGCAACCGAACCGTAGCGGCTGCACGCCAAACCGACATCGACTTTTACAGGCGGGGCATACTCATCGACCGCCTTGTGCTGAACTTCTTAAACAACGGAGCCAGCGGCTGCAGCTACTGGCAGCTCTTCGATTCCTGGTATAGTGCCTACGACAGCTACCCTTCTATGCAGCAGATTGGGATGTGGAGGTATGTAAAAAATGCCTATCGCAGCGAGCCTTACTACAATAAACTGAAGTACGATTACGAGCCGCGGCCACAGTATTACGCTTACAGCATGCTCACTTGCCATGTGCGTCCCGGTGCCATGACATACCCCATTGCCACCAGTCAGGGCAATCTTACGGCCTCAGCATTTAAGAACACCGACGGCAAATGGGTGTACGTATTCGCCAATCCCGATGATACGTCGTATACCATCAGCCTGAATAACAGCTACCGCAGCACGTCGGGCACCTTCGATGCCTACCGCTACCTCGCTGCCGAACTGCCTTACGACGACGCGCTGTTAGCACCCGCCGGCCATCTTAACGCCGCCAAATCCCTGCAATACCACGTTCCTGCCACCAGCGTTATTATGCTGAAGGAACGGTAATAAAGTTTTTTCTGGTGTGCACAAGCCCCCTGTCCGGTGTGCACAAGCCCCCTGTTCGGTGGGTACAAGCCCCCTAAGTTAGGGGGTTGGGGGTCTGAACGGTAGCCGAAACCTCCCTTTTTT
>CALIIG010000012.1 GCA_938018155.1 uncultured Prevotella sp. | reverse complement strand
CTATGACCTCCAGATTATGAGTCTGTTGCTCTAACCAACTGAGCTACAAGTCCAGACTTATTAGATGTAACTGTGGGAGCACAACGTAATAAGTTAACGGATGCAAAGGTATGATATTTCCTATAAAGTGCCAAATTATTTTGCGAAAAATGATGGGAAACCACTGCTATTTGTCCTGTAAATATATATCAACATACTTATTGGTATTTGGTATTTAGGATGTAATGTTATTTTAAGATATGGGTGAAATGGTAGCCGTACGAAATTTATATAATAAAATTATAGTATTTAGATTGTACCTAATAACGTGGATGTTGTTATGGCACTTGTGGTGTTATCTGACGAATTTCCTTTACACATCCTGTTATAGGATCAAGTAGGAGGGCTGCTGACTGCTTCTTACCAAATAAATCGCCGCTAAGCGATTCTATATTACCAAATTGTGCGGCATTCATTTCAAAAGTAGCAATAATGTCTGTATTATGTTGCAGTATCAGTTTAATACGGCTGGGTTTACTTACGCGCAGGCCAATATCAGCCTTGTCTTCCTTTTGTCCTGCTGACTCAGAAGCAGGTGCGGGAGCTGTATGCAGGTTTGTCACTGTAAGATTATAAGGCTCGCCGCCGAGGTCGTCATTATCAACCAACCCGCGTAGCGTTGAAAAGCGGAAAAGAACACTGGTACCTTCCTTCGTTGGCATGCAGTCGATAGTTGTCCATGTTGTATCTTTGGTAACTGTTCCCTCAAATAATTGGCGCAGAGCTGTTTCCTGACGATTGAGGTTTGCCAGCATTAGCTTAAGCTGCGTGCCGTCTTTTGGCATGAAGTCGGCTTCGCCCCGGCTCAACTGATTACGGCTGTCTCGTATGTCGTATATTTCCTTCGCCGTCAGCTCTGCCATCTTTGCCGTACTGGTTGCATTGAGTATATCTTCAGTCATAAAATCGGTAGGATTCAGCACTGCTGATTTTTGTGCAGGCACAAACTGGTGAACGACTTGTTTTATAGGTGTGGCATCAGCGTTGATAGCTAAAAGCTGGCCATCAGCACTACATGTTACTTTGTTGATGCTATGTTTTTTGTTGACCAATAATTTAAAGTGACGCGAGGTGTCTGGGCGTGCTGTAGGATCTATATCAATACCAATTATCTTAAAGGTTGTCGATGGTTCTAATCCTACGTTCTGTTTCAAATATCTCATAGAATATTGGCAGAAACGCCCGGGTGTATATTGTGTTTTCTCAACTTTTACGGTAAATCGTGCACCATTCATAGGCAAACAGTAAGGCGTTCCTTCAATGCTTTGGGCACGAACAAATGTATTTGACAAAAGAATAGCGAGAGAAACAATTAAAAAAGGTGGTTTCATTATATTCATAGTACAATGTTTTGTATAGTTAAAATAATGAGTTTTGGTATTCGATAATCGTGGTATGATTAATCTTCTATGCGTTTAAAGG
>CALIIG010000011.1 GCA_938018155.1 uncultured Prevotella sp. | reverse complement strand
CTATGGGATTATTATCAAAGATTTTCAATAAGAAGAAAACAGAAGCCAGAAGTGGGGGGATGGAAGACTACATGACGCTTGTCCGTGTTTACTTCCAGGCATCGCTTGCAGCCCAGCTGGGTATTACCAATCTGGCCATGTTGCCCGACTTGCGCATGTTTAAGACAACGCTGCACGTGCCTACGCAGAACAACAAGCTGGGCATAGGTGAGAAGAGCCATTGCCGCAAGATGATGAGAGAAATATACAAAACCGACGACAATTTCTTTAAGGAGATTGACCAGAGCGTGCGTCGCAACTGTAAAAAACTGCCTGATATGCAGGTTTATCTGGTACAATTCCAGAACTTTACGCAGGATATGATGATGCTGATGGGCAATTTAATGAAGTTCAAACTGCGCGTACCGTCGATATTTAAAAAAGCCATCTATCGCATGACAGCCAGTACGGTGCAGGACATTTTTACGAAAAACAGCTACACCGACCCCAGTGTGATCAAGGCTGTCATGAATATTCGCAAATACAACACGAAGCTTAATTTCTCAGAAAAGTGGATTACCGACTTCGTGTTTCAGGTAGTAATGCTGGCCAAAAAGGAGCCGGCACCATCGAAAGAAGAGGCTGCAGCCGCCGAGAAAAAACTGGGAAGGCGTTAATATTCCATGAGCCTTTTATTGCCGTTTAAGCAAAGAATTAGGCCCGAAATCTTGTTGGAACGATATAAAAAAGTTAAATTTGCAGGCAAATACACCAG
This sequence comes from uncultured Prevotella sp., assembly GCA_938018155.1. GTDB lineage: Bacteria > Bacteroidota > Bacteroidia > Bacteroidales > Bacteroidaceae > Prevotella. The sequence goes on along the minus strand of CALIIG010000011.1, from coordinate 4,951 downwards.
TATGGATGCCAACGAAAGGCTTATCAACACTTTCGCTACCCGCGTAAGGCAAATGCTTCTCCAGTATCAGGAACTGAAGAAAGAGAATGCAGAGCTTCACGCTATGGTTGGCGAACGCGACAGGCAACTGCGTGATGTTGAAGAAAAACTTTCGTGTGTCCGCCGTGATTACGACAATCTTAAAATGGCAAAAATGCTTGCAGTGAGCGACGGTGATATTGAAACGTCGCGCAAAAGAGTGAATAAGCTCATCAGAGATGTCAACAAGTGTATCACGCTGCTGAGTGGAAAGTAACGGAAGCCATGCCGGAAGACGAACTGAATAAGATTACCATAAGGCTGAATATCTACGATGAAGAGATAAAGCTAAAGGTTCCCCGCGACGAGGAATCGCTGTATCGAAGAGATGCTGAGCTTATAAACGAGCTCTTAAACGTATATTATGCCAATTACAAAGGTCTTAAAACCGATAAGGAAATTACTTATTTTGCAATGGTTGACCTGGGTCTTCGTTTGCAGAGAGAATTGCAACGAAACGATACAAAGCCTTATGACGATATTCTCCGGCAGCTTACTTCCGAAATTGAAACTGAGTTGAAGACGAAGTGATACGCTCAACAGAGAATAACTTATAACCATAAAGATAAATGACAGGTACAATAATCGCAGTCGCAGCAGCCTTAATTATAGGAGGAATTGCCGGCTATGTAGTTTTCCGCTATGTAATTAACGGGAAATATAATCAGTTGATGGAGGCAGCCAAAAGGGATGCAGACGTCATCAAAGAGAAAAAACTTCTTGAGGTAAAAGAGAAGTTTCTGAACAAGAAAAGCGAGCTGGAGAAAGAGGTTCAGCAGCGTAACCAGAAAATTCAACAGGGCGAAAACCGTTTGAAACAGCGCGAAATATCGCTCAATCAGCGTCAGGAGGAACTCGGACGACGCAAGGAAGATGTTGAGCAGGAGCAGGTAAGGATAGAAAATGAAAAGAAAATCCTGACCGCTAAGCAGCAGGACCTCGAAAAGATGGTTGAGCAGGAGCGTGTTAAACTTGAAGAGCTGTCGGGCCTTTCGGCCGAGGAAGCCAAAAACCGTCTGATTGAAAGCATGAAGGACAAGGCCCGCATGGATGCGGCAAGCTATATCAACGAGGTGGTTGATCAGGCTAAATTGGACGCCAACCAGAAAGCCAGGAAGATAGTAATACAAACTATTCAGCGTGTGGCTACTGAAACAGCCATAGAAAATTCAGTAAGCGTTTTCCATATTGAAAACGACGAAGTGAAAGGCCGTATCATAGGACGGGAAGGCCGTAACATCCGTGCCCTTGAAGCTGCAACGGGTGTAGAGATCGTCGTTGATGACACACCGGAGTCGATTGTCATCTCAGCCTTCGACCCTGTACGCCGTGAGGTTTGCCGCCTTGCACTGCATCAGCTGGTAGCCGACGGCCGTATTCACCCGGCCCGCATTGAGGAAGTAGTTGCAAAAGTGAAGAAACAGCTTGAGAACGAAATCATAGAGACGGGTAAACGCACGGCTATCGACCTCGGTATTCATGGCTTGCACCCCGACCTTATCCGCATTATCGGTAAAATGAAATATCGTTCTTCGTACGGCCAGAACCTGTTGCAGCATGCGCGTGAAACCGCTAATCTGTGTGCCGTTATGGCGTCGGAGCTGGGACTTAACCCCAAAAAGGCCAAGCGTGCAGGCTTGCTTCACGACATCGGTAAGGTGCCCGATGAGGAGAGTGAGCTGCCACACGCACTGCTTGGAGCCAAGATGGCCGAACGCTGTAAGGAAAAACCTGATATTGTTAACGCCATTGCCGCTCACCATGATGAGGTTGAAATGAAAACCCTGCTGGCACCAATCGTACAGGTTTGCGATGCCATTTCGGGTGCCCGGCCCGGTGCCCGCCGCGAGATAGTGGAGGCTTATATCAAACGTTTGAACGATCTTGAGGCCATTGCCATGAGTTATCCCGGTGTAACAAAGACGTATGCCATACAGGCCGGCCGCGAACTTCGCGTAATTGTAGGCGCAGATAAGATGACCGATGAGGAAAGTACGAAGCTGAGTGACGAAATAGCGACGAAGATACAAAATGAGATGACTTATCCCGGTCAGGTTAAAATTACCGTTATTCGCGAAACGCGCTCGGTAGCTTACGCCAAGTAAGATATAAGGAAGGGCTTGTTGCCTGAACGTCATATTATTATTTCCCCCGCCAGTCTGTGTAAGAAGACTGGCGGGGTAATTATTTGATGTGCAATAGAACAGGCTTATGCGTATGAGTGCATACCGCCTAAAATGTAGTTCACACCAAAGTAAGTCATGATAATACTAAGGAAAGCGATAACCATATAAAGGTGATAAGCCCCGGGCTTGCCGAGTGCAGGCAGGCTCTGTGTATGCAGAACCACGGCGTAAATCATAAAGGTAATGAGCGCCCATGTTTCCTTCGGGTCCCAGCTCCAGTACGTTCCCCAGCTTATATTGGCCCATATTGCACCGATGAATATACCCAATCCCATGGTAGTTACGGCAGGGTAGAGGAATATACGGCTAAGCACTTGCAGGCTCTCTATTTGGGTATTGATGTGCGACGGCGTTGTGGAAGCCGTTTTATGTAAATGGCTGATGCCCATGATAATAAAGGCAGTAAGGCCACATATAAACGTTAGCGCAAGCAGAGCATAGCTCATCATGATGATGCTTACGTGTATACTTAACAGCGGTGAGTTAAGAACGGGCATCATCTGACCTATGGCAGGGTCCATCTGTGAGATGTGACTTACCAGCAAAAAGAAGCCGGAGAGCAGGAAACCAAATACCAAAACAATGCGGGCCTTGCGGTAAGCAATGATACTTAACAGCTGAACGAACCAGGCTACAGCCAGCATTGATTCGTAGCCGTTGCTTAAAGGTATGTTGCCTGATATAAGCCAGCGCAAGGCCAAAGAGAAGGAAAGGGCCAGGAACGACAGCGCAAGCATGCCGGGCAAACAACGGTTTGCCCATTTCTGTTGGACAGAAAGCATGGGAGCTTGTTTCGTGGTCATTCTGCGAATAGTGAGCAAAAGCGCAACGAAACCTAAACTGAGGTTCACGATAAAAAGAACCGTTGCAAAGGGAATAGCATTATAAATGTGTTCGGCTTTAACCTGATTGTAGGTTGGTATGCTGGTACCGCCATTTTTTTTCTGATATAAAGCCAGTTTGTCAATGAGCATACGTGTTGTGGTTTCCTGTCCCGACGTAACCTGACTATACATCATGGGGAAAATGTTTTTGAAGAAAAGTATCTTTGTTCGCCCCAATTGCTGAGGCAGACTATCGGATGGAGCATACCACGTTGTTCTGCCATTGTGAGTGTCGGGCAGCACGGTTAGCAGGCTACCCTGCTGTAATTGCATGATAAGTGTTATTTTATTGTCCGTTTCTGCGCACGCTTTGTGAAAGGCATCAGTTTGTCCTTGCTGATATTCGGCAGCATAACGTCCGAGAGTATATTCGCCATTATGGAAAAAAGCATTGAGGCAGGTGTATTCGGGCAAACCGAAACGAGAGCGCATTTCGCTGCTGGTTACCTTAATAACAGGTTCATTATTCCATTGGTCGGCATAGAAAATCCAACTCATCAATACTTGTTCGGCATTGGCATCGCCGTAGTGTCGTTTGCCGTATATCTTCCTGGTGAAGTCGATGGCCAGCGTTTGGAGCGGACAGATACGGTTGTTATAGTTGACGAAAAGGTTGCCAAAGCTCGTGGCTGTCGCCTTATCGATGGTGGTTGCAGCACGCGATTGCTGTGGAATAATGCTAAACGTGGCAAGTAATATGATAGTTAATACCCCCTTTTTTAATAATGGAGACGAAAGTAAACGGCGGAAAGTGCCTTTTGGGTCAATCAATAACCATAGTAAAGCAAAGAATAACATGGCATAGCCTGTGTAAGTAACGGTTACTCCCCACGGGTCACAGTTAACACTTAAATAGCTTCCCATGTTATCGTTATCGTAGCTGGCCTGGTAGAATCGCACGCCACGGTAGTTGAAAATATGGTTCATTGATACCTTCGCATGGATAGTATTTGGGCCGTCTATAATCGAAAAGTGGGTAGCATAATCGGCTGCTGCCTCGGTCCCGCTGTGGTATTTGACGTCGAATTTATCTAAGCGGACATAAAAAGGAAGCGTGTGTTTCTCAGTCCTTTCCATTGAAACCATTTCGATATACTGATTGGTCGGCTGGTCGCCACGGAGATGAACCATGCCACTATACGATAGCATGTGGGTTAGAAAAGCCCCCAACAGAATAACAACAAAAGAAAGATGGAGCAGCAGGATGTCCCATTTCCTTACCCTTTGCTTCAGCAAATAAGCGATGCCCAAGCCGGCAAGTAACGCCCATACCGTTGTAAACCACCACGTTCCATATATGTATTGGTGGGCAAAAGGCGTGCCTTCAAAGTTCTCTATAATTGATGCAGCAGCCATCAATACGATGACAAAGACGTACAATGCTGCCGCAATTTTCTTAATCATAATGCTTTTGTTAATATGTAAACTGATGTAATATCGTTGTGTTTCAGGCCTTATGCTTAGTGGCTCTGGATATAATCTCCGGCCTCGCCAAGCACGGACGACAGTGCAATAAACTCATCGCTGGCAGCTTTTACACGGTTATCGTGGCAATTCGACACAAACGGGGTTGGGATATTACGCAGTGCATTGTCACATTTTTGCAGCTGTTGTTCCACCTTTGCTGCCAGTGCAGGGTTGTTTTTCTTCAGATATGTGTCGAACGATGCGTTGCCTTGTTTGGCCGTCCCGTCAGTTGTGGCATACCAGATTGAGCGTATACTCCGCAGGTTATACTCTAAATCGAGCAATGAGGTTTGGCTGTAAGGCGACTCAATATAGTCGGCATCTTGATGTTCGAAA
>CALIIG010000010.1 GCA_938018155.1 uncultured Prevotella sp. | reverse complement strand
CTGAGAAGTCGTCAACCGAACGCAAACTTACCCATATCCGGTTGTCAATTCTGTCGTCCTCGCGCAGCGAAACCGACACTTTCATACCTTTGATGCGCAAGGGTTCGTTGACCAGACCCTCGCCATCGCCACGCATATAGTGGTAGTTTTTCATATCCTGACGGGTAAGTGTGTAGTAGGAGGCATGAATATCTTCAAACACATTCAGGCGCTGTGACATCAGATAGCCGCGCAGGCGAATGGCCCACTGGCTGTAGTTGTTGAACACGTTGCGGTAAATCTTGTCCTTGTCAATGCCTTTTGTCAATAGCTGGCTGATGATAAAGAAAATCTCGGGGCGCGTAGAGTTGTAGGTAAAACCGCCTGTATCGGTCATCATACCACAATAAACACAGCTTGCAAACTTCGACGAGAGCTTGTCAAAACCACCCAACTGCCATACAACGCGGAAAACAACCTCAGATGTTGAGCTAAGATCGGGAAATGAAATACATAAAAAGGATTTGATATCGGGCCCGATATGGTGGTCCATCAACACGCGTTCGGCTTTACATGAAGCCAGTGCAGCCTCCATATCCTCGGTACGAAGAAGCTGGTTTAAGTCTAAAATAAACAGCAAATCGGCCTGATCCAAAATGGTTTTTACCACATCAGGATGCTTGTCAAAGCGCACAATCTGCTCATTTCCAGGCAGCCAATGTAAGAAATCAGGGAAAGCATTGGGTACAATTACTGTCGGCTGCTTGCCGTAATGAGATACAAGATAGTCGGCCCATGCCAGGGAAGAACCGATAGCATCACCGTCTGGTCGGGAGTGGGCAACGATGACAATATGCTCCGATTGCACAATTTTATGATCAAGCACTTGTGCTTCTTCAGCACTTAAAAGGTTCAAATCCATATTAGGTACAAAGGTAAGAAAAAATAAACGATATATATATCTTTGCACCTATAAATCGCTATATTGCAGAGATAACGCTTTTAAGCCATAACCATAAAATAGAAAAGGGATGCAGCCATTGGCATACATCCCTTAGACTTTTCATGTAATGTAGGGCCTGTATTAAAACAGTTTCGACGGATAAACACCCTCGTCAACAAGCCTTTGTATCTTTTCGACAACGCCCGGACGGTCTGCTGAATAGGTTACACCGAACCATTTACTCGTGGTGTCAAGCACTTTGCACGTAGCTTTACCCTCATTTATCAGCTTGTCAACAACCCAGGGTATCAGATATTCTGCCTTTAAATTGGTCTTTGTCCCGGGCGAATTGAGGAACTCTGTGAAGAATTGGTTGCTGTATTCAAAGTAATCGGGCGTAAAACCCCATACATTCATTGATACGGGTGTGTTGTCAGGGATAGAGACCCACAAGCCCTTTTCGTCAAGATAAGCCACTTTTCCATCTTCCTTGCGCTCGATTTTTGTGCGTTCTACACAGCTTGTCAGGAAGCCGTTAGCATCTTTTGAACATACGCCGCGGCTTACAGTGCCATTGTCTGACAGCGTATTGCTCACCCGAAAACCTACCATTGCATACTTGCCATGGCTGTTATCAGGAAGTTCTGACAGGAATTTGCCAATTACTTTAAAGCAGTCGCGGTTATAAAAATCGTCGCAATTGATAACGCAGAACGGCTCGTTGATAGTGCCTTCGGCCATCATTACCGCATGGTTTGTTCCCCATGGTTTGGTACGTCCTTCAGGAACGGTGTAACCTTCAGGCAATTTATCAAGCCCCTGAAAAACAAGTTCGCAAGGTATTTTGCCCTCATACTTCTTAAGAATCTTCTCTTTAAAGTCCTGCTCAAAATCCTTACGGATAACCCATACAATCTTTCCGAAGCCGGCTTCAATGGCATCATGTATGCTGTAATCCATGATAGTCTCACCACTTGGGCCAAGACCGTCCAACTGTTTTAAGCCACCGTAACGGCTGCCCATGCCGGCAGCGAGCAATAATAATGTAGGTTTCATGTTTTGTGTTTAGTTTATAGTTTTGTTAATTCTTACCATTTTAATATATATGCAAAGGTAATAAATTAAACAAAAAGGGCGTAAAGGCCCTTCCGTTTTTTTAGTTTTTAATCAGTTCGCCATGAAAATTCTCACATTGTACCATGCAAAAGTTACTAAAACGGATAGCCAATGGCAAAATGAATACTCTGGCTGTCACGGAATTTACCAACGTTATAGAACCCTGATTTGTACGGAACATGAAGGCCTACGCCCCAATCAAGACGAATGACAAGGAAGTCCATGTCGTACCTTAAGCCGATGCCTGTTCCCAGAGCCAGCTCTTTTGGCAGGTTCTTAAACCTGAAAACAGCCTGGCTTCTGCTATCTTTTCGTATTGTCCACACGTTACCGGCATCAAGAAATAATGCCCCATAAAGGTTGCCAATCAGTCGGGGACGGTATTCAAGATTAGCCAAAAACCTGACATCGCCCGTTTGATCGAGGTAGTAAATGCTGGCCGAAGCGGGGTCGTGATAAGCACCCGGACCAACCGACCGCACCGAAAAGGCACGTATACTATTGGCTCCTCCCACATAAAATTGCTCGCTATACGGAGCCTCTGTTGAATTGCCATAGGCCCACATTGCACCAATACCCACATGCCCTACCAACGAATTGTGCTCGGAAAAACGCCAGGTTTTAACCACCTCCGTTTCTAATTTCAGGAACTGTGCATACCGATTTCGGAACATTTTCTTGCCATGTCGGTTCCATTTCATGCCGGCAGCCATATACCCTAACGACAAAAGGTTGCCCGCTTCGCCTACAGTTGTCTGCCACCATATGGGGTTACGATAATTAGACGGACTTGTAAACGTATACACATATTGCATTTTAGGGATAAACTGATTGCGCATAGTGTACGCGAGATAAGGGTTGGCACGCATAATGCTATCGAAAGCATGCGTAGAGCTTCTCATATAATCAAATGAAAAGATTAAAGGGCTGAAGCGGTGCCTTGATGTCGGCGACGTTTGAAGTTCATAGGTCCATTCGCCCGAAACAATGTGACGTTTGAAAAAGTTTGCGCGGCTAATAATATCGGAAGAAACTTTTAATGTAGTTGAAGGAACCGAATAGAAATTGTGCTTTATAAAGCTTTTCATCATCCTTTCGCGTATCTTTTCGGCAAAGGGGACGACAAAGCGGGGGAACTTTAACGATACATCGAACCCGTATTCATAGCTGTCAAAGCGTGCCGAACGGCCGCCGGTCTGTTGTCCTGTCTGCCATTCGTAGTTCCCTTTCAGATTAATATCGAGCAACTCACCGCCGCGAAATGCATTACGGCGCGTAAGACCGATAACCACTCCCGGGCCGAAACGGTTATTCGTTTTGCCAGTAACGTTGCCCTGTACATAAAAATCGTAAGGCCTGTCAAATACGCAATTCAGCTTCATATCGAGCGTATCGCACAGCCCTGTTGTATCACGCGGCGTGAAATTAAAGTCTACATAGCTGAACAAACCAGTGGCAGTTATCTTAGATAACGTTTCCTGATGGTCGCGATAGCTGTATAACGACCCGGGACGGAGCCTCATATCCTTCAGAATAACCGGCACACGTATGGGCGGATGCTTGCCATTAAACCACACGGTAAGGCTACGACGGCGCACCGAATCAACCAATTGGTCATTAAACTGACGGCGCATTTCAATATCCAGATTGCCAATATACCATTTCCTTCGCGCCGATTGAGGAATATTTTCAGCCTCTTGAAACCTGAGCCATACTTTGCCGGGGTTCGACAATGTGTCAGCAAGGTATGAGGCATAACCCTGCTGATAATAATAATAACCGTTGTTACGGAACAGGTTACCAATGCGTGTTCGCTCGGCATCTAACACAGAAACATCAAAGGCATCACCAATTTTCAATTTCGTTTCTGATGCATGGGCACGAATAAGACTATCACCTTCCGTCGGGAAACCAGCATATTGAATACTGTCTATTGTAAAAAGGTGGCCCATATTAACCTGATATGCTATCCTGGCTTTTTTGGGATTGCGTTGCGTTATCACGTCATAGCCTACACTACCATGAAAATAACCATGTGCCTTTAGCACCTGTCTGGCTACCGATGCCCTCAGCCGGGGATTTACCCAACTCATTAAAACAGGTCGCGAACCAAAAGAATTGAGCAGCCACCGGCTCACAGCGTTGCTGTCGTTTACAAACGCATTCCATACCCAAAGCCCGACAGGGAATGGCGAACGCAGGCTACTGCTTCCAAACAATGCACCATTAGGTGCCGTAGCAAGGGCAGCTTCTATCTCCTCCTGCACCGCTGCGAAATGCTTTCCACGCTCAGGAGCTTCGTAACCTATTTTGGTAAGGCCTGTAAATAACTGGTCGTTCTCGGGAATACTCTTTGTCGAAGAGCACCCGGCAACGACAAAACAGGCCAGGAAAAACAATATAAACGAAAGGAAACAATATGGTCTTCTCATGGTTTTGTCGTTTTATTCTTCGTCGAATCAGCAGATATTGCTGGTAGCTCATCTGTATTATCGTGCAGGCTGAACAGGTCTTTTAACCTCCTTAGCTTA
>CALIIG010000009.1 GCA_938018155.1 uncultured Prevotella sp. | reverse complement strand
TTTTGCCCCAGAGAGGTTAGAGGGATAAATAATAAAAAGAAAAAGATTATATTATTTTTCACTATAATTGCTGATGATTAGTTCTACTGCCAAAGTTAAGAATAAATTTTGAAAAGTGGCAAATGGCCCTGCCTTTTTAGAATAGAGCAAAAAGAATTTAACATTATTAAATAAGTAACTCCATTGTTTGTTTTGTACCTTTGCACCAATATGTTATATATTTAATTTATATTTCCAACATGAAATTCATAGCAATTATTCCGGCCCGATATGCTTCAACACGTTTCCCTGCAAAGCCACTGGCTATGCTTGGTGGGGAAATGGTTATACAACGCGTATACGAACAAGTAACGAAAGTGCTGCCCGAGGCCTGGGTTGCCACCGACGATGAACGCATTTTCAATGCTGTTACCGGCTTCGGAGGGCAGGCAATGATGACGCGTACCGACCATAAGAGTGGTACCGACCGCATAGAAGAGGCTGCCGAAAAGATTGCAACCGATGCCGATGTTATCATCAACATTCAGGGCGATGAGCCTTTTATTCAGCCTTCACAAATTGAAACCATTTGCCGCCAGTTTGATACCCCAGCCACTCAGATAGCTACTCTCGGTAAGTCTTTCGCCTCAATGGAAGAGGTTAAGAACCCCAACTCCCCCAAAATAGTAATGGATGTAAACGGTTTTGCCATGTATTTTTCGCGCTCGGTCATCCCTTTTGTGCGCGGAAAACAGGAGCAAGACTGGTATAAAAGCTTTCCTTTTGTGAAACATTTGGGAATATACGCTTATCGTCGGCAGGTTTTAAAAGAGATAACACAGCTGCCACAATCGCCCCTCGAAATTGCCGAAAGCCTCGAACAACTACGCTGGCTGCAGAACGGTTACCGCATAAGGGTTGGTATTACTGACGTTGAGACGGTGGGAATAGACACTCCCGACGACCTGAAACGGGCAGAAGATTTTCTAAAAAACATCGAAGAATAATTTTGTGCACATAAGTGAGAGGTACGGATTATGTCCTTACCTCCCCTTGTTTTTATCATCTTCTCTACATGATTAGCCTTTTGGCCTGTCAGCAACAGATTACTGTCGTACAACCTTTCACGGCTTAAGGAAATACTCTTTATTGGTATTGATATTCAGCCAGCCTGCTTTTCCATCCTTCACAATGTGATAATAACTTTGCGTCTGCTGCTTAAGCTCGTCATATACAGGCTGTTTATGGCGTGGGAAAATACCCATTCGCCCTTGTTTATAGAAAAGTATGAGGCCGTCGTTACTGTGCACTATCGAATCGTTATCAACAGGCAGCACTACCTTTCCCTCAATGTTTTGAACAGGATAAGTAAGCAACGGACGTTTATAACCATCATCATTTTTAACCGATTTATGTGGCCTCACCCGGTCATCCTGTTTATAATTATATTTAACAAGCCCGAATTTACCATTTCGCTGAATCTTTAGAAGCTCGGGGCTAAGATACATTTTATCTATATAATAAGAATTACCATCAAAGCTATATTCCGAACTTCCATTCATAAAAGTAAGCGAATCGCCAGGCTGACAATCGGTTAACAGGAACGTTTCGTCCCGTTCCTCACGCACACCTGGACCTGATGTATATTTCTTTATTCTGTATTTATCACCTTTTCGCTCAATAGTATAAGTCCAATCTGGCACAGTTCCACACACACCATACCTAATTTCCTCTGGCTTTAATATCCTCTGGCCCATCTCGCTATAGTATGCCGGACCGCCGGTGGTTAAAGCTTCTATGCATCCCGTAGTATATCCGGTAAGCTCCTGAGCCTCAACCAGCCTGCCAAGGTCGAGCTTTTTCAGATATAAGTTATATACATCTATCGAATCGTTACGTTTGCAAACTATAAGACGCGAATCGTAGGCTATCGAGTCATAGGCCGTTCCCAGAACATCTTTCTTGAAAGTATTGATCAGCCGGCATTTGCCATCGGCCGCACGCTGCACACCATAGAAACGCTTGGTATAGAACATATAGAAGTCGTCTGCACGGGTAT
>CALIIG010000008.1 GCA_938018155.1 uncultured Prevotella sp. | reverse complement strand
AGAAGACGAAACCGCCCTGCCATCAACCGGCAGCAATCTGTCCATAACGCTCTCCACACGGCGCGATACCGTCGACTATATCAACACGCGCAAGCTCGACGAACTCGACGGCGAGCCCGAGGTTTTCAAGGGTATCATACAGGGCGAATTTCCCGAAAGCAACCTGCCTACGCCCCAAGAGCTGCAACTGAAAGTGGGTGCACAGGTGCTGTTTGTGAAGAACGACCTTGCCCACCGCTGGGTAAACGGCACGTTAGGAACCGTTATAGGCTTTGACGAAGAGGAGCACGAGCGCATCTTTGTCGTCACCGAAGACGGCAGAGAACTGGATGTTGAACGCGAAGTCTGGAGCAACATCCGATACACTTTCAACGACAAGGAGAAGAAAATAGAAGAGCAGGAACTGGGAACCTACACGCAATTCCCCCTGCGCATGGCCTGGGCCATCACCGTTCACAAGAGTCAGGGGCTAACGTTCAGCAAGGTAAGGATTGACTTTGCCGGTGGCGTCTTTGCCGGAGGACAGACTTATGTTGCCCTCTCGCGGTGCACCTCGCTCGACGGTATCACGCTGAGCAAGCCCATTTTACGTAGTGATGTATTCGTCAGGCCGCAGGTAACGGCCTTCGCCCGCACCTTTAACGACCAGACCATACTGACAACAGCCCTCAGGCAATCAAAGGCCGACAGCGAATATTCCGCCGCCGTCCAAGCCTTCAACCATGGCAATATGCAAGCCGCCCTCGATGCATTCTTCCTCGCTATTCACAGCAAGTATCTGATAGAAAAGCCGATACCGCGCCGCTTCATCCGCCGGAAGCTCGACATTATCAACCGCCAGAAGCACGAGATTGAGCGCTTACACGGCGAGCTTGACAAGCGCGACCGTTACCTTAAACGGCTGGCCGTAGAATATGTGGTGATGGGAAAGGAATGTGAGCACGAGGGAATGAGAGAGGCTGCCGTACGCAATTATGAGAAAGCCCTGCAACTTTGTCCCGACCTACCCGAGGCAAAGCGCCGTTTAAAAAAGCTGAAAAAGCAAGTCAAATAAGCACATTTCGGCTTATTCCATACCATATCCCTACCCCATTCCCTATTAAGAGTCGCACGCTCCACGTGCCAGAACGGCATGCTCCGCTGGCAGACGCTGCACACTTTACATCGTTGCACCACATGCTCTACTGACCGGCATTATACATTTTAC
>CALIIG010000007.1 GCA_938018155.1 uncultured Prevotella sp. | reverse complement strand
CTTTTGTGACATCAAGGTGGGCGATGTGGTGAACGTTGAATTTGATATTCTCGGTAAATATATTGCACGATTGCAGGACTTTAAGGGTTAATCTCAGGTGTCCCGCTATTGCAAATAGGGGTTTTGCAGCGTGTATTCATCTCATAACTTTTGTTAATAGTGTAGTTGTCGTGCACACAAATAGGTTGAATATGCCGTCTGACAGATAGAAAAATAAAATAGAAACAGATGAAGAAAACAAGTTTGATACGGGCCTGTGCCATCGCTTTGACGTTGCTTCCAGTGTCCTCTTATGCCAGACAGTGGACGTTGCAAGATTGCATCAGCTACGCATTGCAGCATAATATATCGTTGCAGAAAACGCGCCTGCAAAGGCTAAGTGCTGTAGAAGACGTCAGGGAGAGTCAGGCTGCATTGCTTCCTTCGCTGTCGGGTACGGTGTCACAAAATGTGTCTTACAACCCCTGGCCGCAGAGTGGCTCATATACAATAGCCGGCAACAGGGTGCAGACACAGGTTGACAAGGTTTATTATAACGGCTCGTATGGCATCAATGCCAACTGGACGGTGTGGAACGGTAATCGTAATCACAACCAAATTAAGCTGAATAAACTGGCTGAAGAGCGGTCGGTTCTTGACAGTGCAACGACGGCTAACGCTTTAAAGGAACAGATTGCACAACTGTTTGTTCAGATTCTTTATTCACAAGAGGCCGTACAAGTAAACCGTATCACACTTGAAACATCAAAGAAAAACGAAGAGAGAGGGCAGGAATTTGTGAAGGTCGGCAACATGAGCAAGGCCGATTTAGCCCAGCTTACTGCCCAAAGAGCGCAAGATGAGTATGCCGTTGTGCAGGCGGAGAGTGCATTAAGCGAGTATAAACGCCAGCTGAAACAGCTGTTACAGATAACTAATCAGGACGCTTTTGATGTGGTTGTACCCGAAACAACCGATGCGATGGCACTGCAAGCTATTCCACATGTGAGCGAGGTTTATGAGGCAGCACTGAATAATCGTCCGGAGATTAAAAATGCCATGCTGGGAATTAAGTTCAGCAATATGCAGGAAAAAATGGCTCGTGCAGGTAAGATGCCAACGGTAAGTGTGTCAGGAAGTATCGCTACCAATACCACATCAATGGGTAATACGGCATGGGGAACGCAATTAAAGAATAACCTTGTGGGCGGTGCGGGAGTATCGTTAAGTTTTCCTTTGCTTGACCAACGACAAACAAGGACAGCCGTTAACAAAGCTGTCCTGTCACGACAAAACTATGAATTGGAGCTGCAGGACAAGCAAACGTCGTTGTATTCGGCCATTGAGAACTATTGGCTTCAGGCTATAAACAACCAGGCACAGTTTAAAAGTGCGAGGGTTAGCACAACAAGTGCAGAGGCAAGCTATAATCTTTTGAACGAGCAATTTAGACAAAACCTGAAGAATGTTATCGAATTGATGAATGGAAAAGATGCTTTGCTGAAAGCCCGACAAGCAGAATTGCAGGCAAAATATCTTGCCATTCTTAATATAAATTTGCTGAAATTCTACGAAGGAGGCACGTTAAAGTAGAAGTTCTGCATAATAAAGGGCCTGCCTTATTTTTCTATAATAAAAATAAGGCAGGCTTTTTTGTTGTATAAAGTAGGGTAGTGAGGAAGAATACCTCGACATTGCCACCAAAACAACTAAGGCAAAGCAGCGTTAGAACTGGTCAACGAACGAGGCGCATAAAGTCTCGGTTGTTTGCCGGCTGTTTGGTTATTGTCGTAAGCTTTTTACCAGTAAAAGGCTAACATTATAAAGAAGCAGGGCCTCATGATATTTACCGTTTTGGAAAATAATCGAGTGCTATTCCTAACTTCTGACTGTCAGAAGGCGACTGTACCTTTATGTGGGGTATCAGAAATAAGATACAAGATGTGAAAATTTTTAGCTTTTTCAATATGTTATTTGGTATAAAAGTTGATAACTCGCTGAATGGCTTGTTGACAAGCAGGGCAGAAATCCGGATAATCATTGGTGCGCATGCGGCAATTAGGGAATGATCTGTAAATATGCTTCAGGCTGTATCCGGCACCTTCATAAAAACCGACCTTGGGGACGCGCCCCATAAGATTCTCCCATTTGTCTTTGAAATTAACCTTAGTTGTAATATTCTTTTCCCATGGTTCAATATCATATGGATACATGGGTATAGGCTCATTGTCGTACGCATATTCATCGGCAAGACCGGCAAAACTATGACCAAACTCATGAACTACAACGGGACGAAATGCAGGGTGGTGTGTCATTGACAGGTTATAGCTGTTCAAAATACCACCACCTCCATATTTATTAGTGTTGACCAATACTATAATATGTTCATAAGGAACACCAGCAAGTATGTTATGAAGGTCTCTTAAGTTTAATGTTGTTAAATAACGGTCACTATAAAATGTATCAAAATGAGAGTGTAGTGCTGTATTTTTCCATATGGCTTTACTTGGCTCGCTCGTACCACTCTCTTGTGAAGGCGATTCAACAGCAACAATTTGAAAGCGATTGCGCATACTCTTAAACGGTTCATAAGAGAAGAGATACTCCATAGCTTTACGTGCATCTTCACGGAATTTATCCATTTCTTGCATTGTATAACCTTCGGCTACATAGGCAATATGGATACAATGAGTCGTATCTTTTGCTTGCTGGAGAATGGAGTAGGGCGTTACATCACAATAACCTATATGGCGTATAAGAATGTCGTTTGGAACAATTTGGTGTGTGAGTGAAGCAGTAATCTGGCGACGATTATTTCGCAAATCAACAGTTACATCGACTGTATCTTTTGGCATAGGAATCAGGAAAACATTTTCAAAACTACGCGTCTGTGTCTTAGCTTCATCATAGCTTAACCATTCCTGAAAAAGGGTAGAGAAGGAATTACGATAAATAATTCTACCCGAATGGTGGTCGTGAACCGTTATCTGTCCATTACCTTCCATGGGAATTTCTGATAACCGTGTCCGTTTTCCATACCAACGAGGCTCTCTATAAAGCTGATTAAGTGCAATATGCTGCACATTGACATTTCCTGAAAAAATATAATCAATACGTAAAGTATGATCTATAAAGAATGTATTAAAATCTTGTGCATATAAACCTATCGATGCAAAGAATATAATACACAAAAGCAAACGTTTCATAGTCTGATTACGTAAATTGATTTAATATACTCTTAATGATTGTCCAACACGAATACCATCTTCAGGCCTCATGTGGTTCATTTTATATAAATTTTTAATACGAATGCCATACATTTGGGCAATTGTATACATGCTTTCACCAGCTTGAACTATATGTGGCACGCGTTTAAATGCTTTAATAGCATGTTTCTGCTTCTTCTCAAGGTAGATTATATCTCCCTCATGAAGCCTTGTATGTCGGTCAATTTCATTATATCTGGCCAGTTTCCGCCAGGAAATACCGGCCTCTTTGGCTATCGACTTAAAGGTATCACCCTCACGGGCCACGACATAATAGTTTTTATTGTACATACGTACAATATGTGGTTGAGGAACAGCAACCCTATTCTGTGCATCGTAAACATTAGCCATATAACGGTCGTACGAACGAGCGTTATCATATTGATAAAGTTGATATAGTTCTATTATTTCAATAAGTTTGTCACCATACAACGGATTGGTTGCATAACCACAATTTTTCAAGCCATAAGCCCAGCCACGATAATCATCTGGTGCAAGTTGAAATAAACGAGCATATCGTTCATTATTTCTTAAGAATAAACTATGGTCTTTAAAACTTTGTCTCGGATTGTCATAGGCTCTAAAGCATTCAGCTAAAGCATCGTCATCAGCAGTGATACTACGTCCTTGCCAATCGTGGCATTTAATACCGAAATGATTATTTGCCTGAGTGGCGAGCCTGCTCTGGCCTGCTGAACTTTCAATCAGACCTTGTGCCAACGTTATACTCGCGGGTATATGATTTTGTTTCATCTCTTCAATTGCCAAATCCTTATATTGCGCAATATAATCAAGATAGGCCGTATTTAACTTTATCTGAGCTTGTAACTTACAACATATAAAAAGTAACAAGCAGGGAAATACAATTCTTTGAAGGCGAAACATAAATACTTAAGTTATTATGCCATAACCTCATCTCTTTACTAAGATGAGGTTATGAATAAAATTAATATTTAACCAGATTACTTATTGAAAAATATGTGCGGATAAAAAACAGCCTGTCATTCTGTTTTCTTTAGTTTGTCAACGTAAGCATCAATAACAGCAACGGCGGTGATATTAATTACATCTTGCACACTTGCTTCAAAATCGGTGAAATGGATTGGCTTGTTTAAGCCCATCTGCACAGGTCCAATCACTTCACAATCGGGATCAAGGGCTTGTATCAGTTTATAACTTCCGTTAGCCGAACTCATATTGGGGAAAACGAGTGTATTTACATCCTTACCTTTCAGTCGGGTAAAGGGATATTTAACATCGCGAAGTTCTTTGTTCAAAGCAAAGTTAACTTGCATTTCTCCATCAAGTGCAAGGTTGGGAAAGTCTTTCTGAATATGTTCAACAGCCTGATGAACTTTAACAGGAGAACCTATTTCATCGGTTCCAAAGTTAGAATAGCTTATCATCGCCATTACAGGCTCATTATTAAAGAAACGAACCGTATGTGCAGTAAGGCGTGCTACGTCGTAAAGCACATTCTGGTCAGGGTGGCGATTGATGAGCGTATCGGAAAGATAGAACATACCTTTCTTTGTATTGAGGATGTGCATTGTGGCAAAAGTAGAAAAGCCATCACGCACACCGATAACTTCTTTCGCAACCTTTATGGTATTGCTATACTTGGTATAAAGACCTGTGATAAAAGTATCGGCATCACCTTGTTCAACCATCGACATACCAAAGTAGTTACGTTCATACATTTTATCGTAGGCTTCCTCGAACGTAACGCCCTGGCGGGCACGTTTCTCTGCAAGATGTTTGGCATATGTTGCCCGCCTGCGCTGTTCCTTATCCGCACGCATATCTACTATCTCAACGCCAGTAAGGTCTAACTTCAGACGCTTGGCCAAACGGTTAAGCCGATCAACATTACCAAGCAAAACGGGCGTACAGATACCTTCCTGAAGAGCCTGGACGGCAGCCTTCATCATGGTGGGATGTCCGCCTTCTGCAAACACAACACGTTGTGGGTGAAGTGCAGCCGTAGCATGGAGGGTACGGGTAAGTTTTGTTTCTTGTCCCAACAACTGACGTAAATGGTCTTTATAAGCTGCCCAGTCGGTAATAGATTTACGTGCTACACCGCTCTTCATAGCTGCTTTTGCAACTGCTGCCGAAACTTCTGTGATAAGACGCGGGTCAACCGGCTTCGGAATGAAATACTTAGGGCCAAATGAAAGATCGTTCACATGGTAAACCTGATTAACAACATCAGGTACGGGCATCTTTGCCAAGCCTGCAATAGCTTTCACCGCTGCAAGTTTCATATCCTCATTGATGGCTTTTGCATGCACATCAAGAGCACCACGGAAGATATAGGGGAAACCTATAACGTTGTTAATCTGGTTGGGATAGTCGGAGCGTCCTGTTGACATAATCACATCGGGGCGGGCATCAAGTGCATCCTCATACGATATTTCAGGTACAGGATTAGCCAATGCAAATACAATAGGATGGTCGGCCATCGACTGAACCATTTGCTTCGACAGAATATTTCCCTTTGACAAGCCTACGAAAACATCAGCATCTTTAATTGCCTCCTCCAATGTATGAATATCAGTTCGCCCGGTTGCAAACTCTGCTTTTTCCTCGTTCACATGGTCACGGCCTTTGTAAATCACACCGCGCGAATCGAGCATTACGATATTTTCATGCCTGGCACCCAGCGAGCAATACAATTTTGTGCAACTTATTGCAGCCGCACCTGCACCGTTAACTACAATCTTTGCATCCTGTATCTTTTTCCCTGCAACCTCAAGAGCATTCAATAAACCTGCAGCTGATATGATGGCAGTTCCGTGCTGATCATCGTGCATGACCGGGATATCAAGGGTTTTCTTCAGACGGTTTTCGATATAGAAGCATTCTGGTGCCTTTATATCTTCCAGATTGATACCGCCAAAGGTAGGAGCAATCTTTTCTACAGCTTCACAAAACTTGTCAGGGTCCTGTTCGTCTACTTCTATGTCGAAAACATCAATACCACCATATATCTTAAACAGTAAGCCCTTACCTTCCATTACAGGCTTACCACTCATAGCACCGATGTTACCCAATCCTAAAAC
>CALIIG010000006.1 GCA_938018155.1 uncultured Prevotella sp. | reverse complement strand
CTCCTCGTCGACCCAGAGGTCGGGAAACATCTGTTGGATTTCAGCGGGCATCAAACCACTGAATATGGCATTGCGCGCATACTGTGTCGCTGTAGGCAGAATGCTCATGTAAAGCCGTTCATCGATGTCGAAACTGTCGGCAAGTTCTTCAGCAAGTACGCGCCACTGATCGTATCTGAAGTTGTCGATGACGAGCAAAAACGCCTTTTCTTTCTTGTCGAGAAGGGGGAAAATCTGCTGTTTGAACATATCGTTGCTCATCATTGGACGGTCTTCCGAGCCACTCATCCAAGTCATATAATGCCGTTGAACATATTTTGAGAAGCCGATGTTGGCATCTTCTTTCTGTGCCTGGAGCATCTCTGTCATACGGCTGTCAGTAGTACTTAACTCCAATTCCCAGTTCACCAAGCGGCGATACACCGTCATCCAGTCGTCCCAATCACGGCAATCGGCAATCTGAAGTGCTATTTTTTGGAAGTCCTGCTGATAGCTGTTTTGCGTTACTTCGGTAACGATTTCACGATTATGGATATTCTTTTTCAGCGTAATGAGAATTTGATTGGGGTTTACCGGCTTGATGAGATAGTCGGCAATCTTACGCCCGATAGCCTGGTTCATGATGTCTTCTTCCTCGCTTTTCGTAACCATCACAATCGGTGTTGCAGGCTGAATGTCCTTTATTCTCTGCAAAGTTTCAAGACCGGTCAAGCCAGGCATCATCTCATCGAGCAGGATAAGATCGAAAGTTTCCTCACGACAAAGCTCAACAGCATCTATGCCATTGCTCATCGTTGTTACGTTGTAGCCTTTCTTCTCAAGGAAGATGATGTGACCTTTCAACAGGTCTATCTCATCATCTACCCACAATAACTTCCCATTACTCATAGTTAAAAACCATCTAAATCATAATATTCATCATCCAAATCGAGTGGTTTGACGGGCTTGACCGGCGTTGCAGGCTTCTTCACTGGTGTCGGTTTCCGGGGCTTCTGCGGTTCGGTCTGCGGTTTCTTTGACTGACTTTGCTGTGCAGGTTTCGGTTTTTCAGCAGGTTTGGAGACGGGCTCGACAGGATAATAATCCTTGTCTTGCTGACTGATACGCTCCAATTCTCGGTCTATTTCCTCGGCTGTAGCAGGCTTTCCGGTCGGCTTTATTGTCGATGGAACAGGTTCTGTCAGCAGCTGTAACGTACTGATGCGAAGCGGTGCAAAATGCTTCTGATAGAACAAAGCATAATCATCATAACTGAATTGGCGGCCTAAAAGCGGCATGTTTTGTTCGCTTATAATAAACGGTCGCGCCTTTTTCGTCAGCCTACCGATGGCTTCTTGCCGATGCAAATGACGTGCATACTGCAACGCCTCATCATAGTTTTGAAAACCTCTGACTATCATTCGGTGCATGCCTTCTGCCTCTTCAACCTGTATTTCGAAATTTCTGACAAGATAACTCGCAAAGTTATATTTTGCCAACTCAAAGAGCAGCTGGTTCTCTTTGACTGAATCAGGGTTGTAAACCAACATATAGACGAAGTTCACATCGCGTTCGGCACTCAGTTTAACAGCGTGTATAGAGTCGCTGTCGTTCAGCACATCGCTGCGCCTACTCCATACCGTTGACATGTCGAACTTGGCACCACGCAGTTGTTTTCCAGCCTTCACGCCGTTGATAATCATACCCGCCATTTCGGCCAGCTTGCTTTGCGGAAACTCCTTCACCAGCGTTTGCATGTCGGCCAGACAAGCCTGTGCATTGCCGTTGTTCAGCTTGCTGAGGCCGTTGATAAATATAAATTTGTCGCGGTTCGCACCCTGTGGGAACCTTGTTCTTGAAAGGGCGGCGTTGGTGCTTACCTCTGTAAAGCGGTCGGCCTTAAAGGCTTTGTAGGTAGCGGTATAGAGCGAATCTTCGAGCTGTACGCCCATACGTGCGTTCTTAATAAAATGTGGATCGGTGAGCAATGCGGTCCATTGGCTCCGCGGATATTTCGTTTTCAGCTTGTCAATGTAGGTTTGGGCCTGCTGAATTTGGCCCAAACGTGAGTATAATAAAAACAGATGGTAGTAGGCATCGTCGGTATGTTCGTATTGAGGATAATCGTCGACGAGGCGGCGTAACGCCTTTTCGCTTAATGGAAGAAGATCTAATTGGTCTTTAAAAATAACGCCGCTGTGGAACAATCCGTCCATGATGATGGCGTCAGAAGCCTTTTGTTGTTCGGGTGTAAAGGGTATTTGTGCTAAGTAATATTCCCTGCGGTGCGGGTCGTTCTGTGCACTGTCACTACGCTGTTTGATGGAATCTTCGCGCGCCAGTGCCGTTTGTATCGAGTCTCTCTGCTGGTCAGTATACGCCTCATCGGTGCCGGACAATGTCGATACCACAGTTTTGTTGTTGCGTTGCCAGTTGTCAATGTTCTGCCGTTTGCCCCATAAGCGTTCGAATTGCTGCTTGCCTTGCATCACGGCCATGGGGTTATAGAAGTACCATTGCTCGTTATTTTGCTGGCTGCTGCGTGGTATGGGCGCCTTGCTTTGGGGCCTTGGGATGGTGCTTCCCGTTTGTGCAGCGTTCTGTTGTATGGCTTGTGCTGCATTCTGTTCGTCCTGAAGGCGCTTTTCTGCTTTCTCTTTTTTCTTCAAAGCAGCTATTACACGGTCGATGGCTGCGTTGCGATCGTGTTCGCTCATGCGTGCAAGGCTCTGCAAAGAATCCTGCAGATGCACGGCCTTGGTGTAGGGAACAAGTTCGTCCAACACTTTTGAGCGGTTCGAAAGCTGCTCATAATCCTTGCGGTCCTTGTCCAAAAGACCGATAGCTTCGCCGTAACAACGCTGTGCATCAGCAAATTTTTCGGTGTCCCAATAAAGGTTACCGAGCTTCAATAACAGCACACCCTTTTCTATTCCGCCGCGTGTTGACTTCGTGTTACCCGTTTCATAGCTTGCAATGGCTTGCGTGGTGTCGCGCTCTGCAAGGTATATATTGCCGATGGCATAATAAATCTGGTCGAGATATTCCGTGTTTTTGTCAGATGCTGCAAGGTGTTTCAGCTTGCCAATCATTTTCCTGGCCTGCCCCGTTGCCATCACTTCGGTTTGGGCAATGCGTGCATTAAACTCGAGCTGATAAGGCGGATTCATCTTAATTGCCCTGCCAAAGGCCTTGTAAGCCTCCTGCCGACGGTCCAGAATTTTGTACAACTGCCCCAGCAAATAGTATTCACGCGCCTTCTGTTTGCGGCGCATTTCGTGCTTGATGACCTTTTGAAGGAAGGGAATTGCCTTTGCATAATCGCCTGAATGAATATAGTAATCGGCGTAGGTATAATTCCACTCCTTCTTCGCAAAGCGGTCAATCGAATCACGTTGCACGTTGCGAATCACGTCCTCGGCATCGTAAAGAAAGTTGTTTTCAATATAACTTTTCGCCAGCCAGGCCCGTGCACGCGCATAGATGGCGGGCTGTGTCTGGTACAAGCGGCTCATATAACTAAAGGTAGAAGCCGCTGCATCGAAGTCGCCTTCGTAGAATTGTGCCCGTCCCATCAGCATCCACGCCTTCCAGAGAAAGGGGTTATACTCTTTCCTTGAGAGCCATTCGATGTCACGTTCTGTCTTTTTGCGGCTTTTGTTCCATTCGGGTTTACGCTTGATACTGTGCAAACGAATGGCCTTTTCCATCTTTTCGATGGCCTTGTCGAGCTGTAATTTACCAAGCTCCCTACTTGATTTGTTGCCCACAGTATACAATGGAATAAGCTCGGTAAAGTTGTCCTGGTTGCCGTTTTCTTTCTCTACCGAGCCGTCAATATAGGCTACCGAGCCGTTGTAATAAACGTTATATCGGGTATTAAACGATTGCCACCACCGCGATTGAGACGTATTTTTCCCGGTGGAACAGGCAGCAACGATTAGTGCAAACGCAATAATCAGCAATATATAATTATGGTGTTTAATGCCCAACTGTATGATATAACGCGGAAATAGTATATATATTTTGTTTCGTTATGGGCTTCTTTATGCCTCCCCGGCCGAAGAAACCAAAGTAAAATATTCGTCTTTGATACCGTCAGGCATATTGATTCCACGGAGGATAAGGCTGCGGTTCCACTCCTTTATCTCCGTAGGGCGGAGGGTTTCCAGCACTTCTGCAAACTGCTCGGTTTCGTCAGCGTTGTAGCTATCCGACGGTCGACCGCGGTAAATGTCCAATTCTTCATCATCGAAATAAACAATATCTTTCGTCGCTGCCTGCATCATACACACCTGTTCGCAGGCTGAATCGTCGCCCGTACAGGTGGTGCAATCGCCTTTTTGCACGCGTATGGGCTTTTCTTTATTGCCAAGTTGCTGCGAGATAAGCTCAATAGCACCCGCGATGCAGCCCAGAATGACGATTCCTAAAAATAAATAAAGCATGTAGATGATATTTTTGAGAGGGGACAGTTAGCTTATTCAGGTTGTTTGTTGTTGATGGGATTTACGTGGAAACCAGCCGATTTGAGGTCTGCCCAAAACCGCGGATACGACTTGGTTACTACCTCCGGGTGGTTTATCTGCACATTTTCTGCCTTTACAGCAAGCGGTGCAAAGGCCATGGCCATGCGGTGGTCGTCGTAGGTATCAATCGTTGTTGAGGTTGGTTTGCGCGTTTGTCCGTCCCAAACAAGGGTGTTATCATTTTCAGTATAAACCACAAAGCCTAACTTTCTAAGCTCTTGTTGAAGAGCCATAAGGCGGTCGGTCTCTTTTATTTTCAGGCTTGCGAGTCCGTCAAACCGGAACAAAACCCCCATCGCACAACAGGTAACGGCGACGGTTTGCACCAGATCGGGACAATTAATAAAGTTATAATTAAGTTTTTTTACGCCACTGTCGTGCCGCGTTAACCTTACGATGGCAGGCTCTCCTGTAGGTGAGGGCTCGAACGTTGTTTTGACACCGAGCAGCGAAAAAATGTATTTCACAACAGCATCGCCCTGTCGGGAGCTGTCCATTAGCCCGCGAAGGCGCACACTTGCCTGGCCGGGAGCATATAAGGCTACAAGCTCGTACCAGTAGCTTGCTGCCGTCCAGTCGTTCTCAATAAGGAGTGGACGCTCTTCGTAAGGGACGGGATTGACGCGTATTGTGCACGAATCGACCCAGTCGGCACTGGCTCCAAACTGTTTCATTGTACAAAGCGTGAGGTCGATATACGGTCGCGAAGCAATTTCTCCATTAAGTCGAAGCTCTAAACCTTCGGTCATAACGGGAGCCGTTAACAACAGTGCTGAGATAAATTGTGAGCTTATATTGCCTGGAATTTCGATGCTGCCACCCTGCAGTTTGTGGCCTTTGATAAGTAGTGGGGGATAGCCTTGTTGTTCTAAATAGCTGATGTCGGCTCCCAATTTCTTTAGTGTATCAACTAAAATACCTATCGGGCGATGCTTCATTCGGTCAGAACCTGTGAGCGTGTGCGTTCCGTTTGTTGCAGCTAAATAGGCTGTAAGGAAGCGCATGGCGGTGCCGGCAGCACCAATATCAATCACCGGCGGACAGTTATTCAACGCTTGAAGCACAACGCGTGTGTCGTCACAGTCGGATAAATTTTGCGGTAACATATCGCCTTCAGTCAGTGCATGGATGATAAGTGCTCTGTTGCTGATGCTCTTCGATGCTGGTAGCATAATGTCAGCATTGAGCTTTTGTGGTGCCTTTATACTGTATGATGTCATGGAATAAGTCAATAATATATGTATTGCAAATATACAAAATTAGGAGCAAAACGGCCTTATTGCTGTCATTTTAAATCGTTGTTTAAGCATAATGACATCAAAAAATGTATATAAAATTTGGATATTCCCGTTATAACCATTACCTTTGCACCACGAAACAACGGGATTTGGCGCAGTTGGTAGCGCACACGTCTGGGGGGCGCGAGGTCGCTGGTTCGAGTCCAGTAATCCCGACTTGTTTGAAGATAAGGGGCTGATTATTAGCCCCTTTTTCTTTTGTGGTAATGAAACGGCGATGGGAAATCGACGAAAACAGGCTATTATCATGACAGGTTATGGTTGTTTTCTGTCGTAATATAAATGCTTTTGATCGCGACAAAACGTTTACTTTTCTATTCCATGTCACGATAGTTGGCGGTACAATGTGAGCTTTTCATGGTACCATGATGCCCTCTTTTCTACCTTCTAACATCGCGAAAGCAAAGGCATTTCGTAGATTGTCCCTCTATTGTGTATTGATTTTGTAGAACCGTTTTGATACTAAAAGCGAGTCATCATGTTGATTTTTGCCCCCTG
Source organism: uncultured Prevotella sp. (assembly GCA_938018155.1). Classification (GTDB taxonomy): domain Bacteria; phylum Bacteroidota; class Bacteroidia; order Bacteroidales; family Bacteroidaceae; genus Prevotella. Next base: position 19 of record CALIIG010000006.1, on the reverse strand, counting down.
TTGGCAAATAATCAAAACA
>CALIIG010000005.1 GCA_938018155.1 uncultured Prevotella sp. | reverse complement strand
CAACAAGGCAGGATATTACGATTATTACAACCGTGGCGACTTCCGTCCGCAGGAGGAACACGAGTGTGTTATCGGCGTTTACCGTCTTACGATGAAAAGCAATTCCGATAATTTCCGTCAGAGTTCCATCCAGGGCGTGATGAAACGTATTAAGGCCAAGGGGGCAACGGTTATCATTTATGAACCTACGCTCGACGACGGCACAACGTTTTTCGGCTCGCTTGTCGTAAATAATATGGACGAGTTTAAGCGTCGTTCGCAAGCCATTATTGCCAACCGCTACGACAAGGTGCTCGACGACGTGAAGGGGAAAGTGTACACACGCGACATCTTTAGCCGGGACTAACCCCCGAAACCAATACAAAACATGAAGACAGATATTCAGATTGCACAGGAAACAACGCTGAAAGAAGTGGATAAACTGGCAACCGGGATGGGACTAAGCCTGCAGCTTTGCGAGCCGTATGGACGCTATATGGCCAAGGTCTCGCTCGAAGCCATCGACCCTCAGCGTCAGCAGGGGCACCATTTGGTGCTGGTAACGGCTGTCAGTCCTACCAGGGCAGGCATTGGTAAAACAACGGTATCGGTGGGTCTTGCCCTCGGTTTGAACCGTATTGGCAAGCGTGCCGTAGTGGCCCTTCGTGAACCATCGCTCGGCCCCTGCTTCGGACAGAAGGGCGGAGCATGCGGCGGAGGCTATGCCCAGGTGCTGCCGATGGAGAAGATTAACCTGCATTTTACGGGCGATTTCCATGCCATAACCTCAGCCAACAACATGATTTCGGCATTGTTAGACAATTATATCTACCAGCATGCGAAGCACGGTTTTGCCCTGAAACAGGTGTTGTGGCGACGCGTGATGGACGTCAACGACCGCTCCCTGCGCCATATTGTAACAGGCATTGGCCCTGTAACGAACGGCATTACAGCCGAGTCGGGTTTCGATATTACGCCGGCCTCTGAAATCATGGCCATCATGTGCTTCGCCACGAATCTTAATGATTTGAAGCGTCGTATAGGCAATATTCTGCTCGGTTTCGATTATAACGACAAGCCTTTCTACGTGCGCGACATGGGCGTTGAAGGGGCAATCACTGCACTTTTAACCGATGCGATATGTCCTAACCTTGTGCAAACCACCGAGAATACGCCGGCATTTGTCCACTGCGGGCCTTTTGCCAATATTGCGCATGGATGCAATTCGGTGGTGGCTACGCAGGCGGCACTCGCCTATGGCGATTATGCCGTGACCGAAGCAGGCTTCGGAGCCGACCTCGGGGCAGAGAAATTCTACGATATTAAGTGCCGTAAGGCGGGGCTTCAACCCTGTGTTACCGTGCTCGTTGTTACGCTTCAGGCATTGAAAATGCACGGAGGGGTAGAATATAATCGTATAAAAGAGCCGAATGTTAAGGGGGTAGAGGCTGGTTTCTGGAACTTGGACAAGCATGTCGAAAACCTTAAAAAGTTCGGCCAGAACGTTGTTGTTGCCTTCAACCGCTATGGTGAAGATACCGAACAAGAGATTGAAACGGTGCGCCGTCATTGCGAAACGGTGCTGCATACAGGCTTTGCTGTGAACAACGCATTTGCCGAAGGGGGCGAAGGTGCTGAGGATTTGGCCCGGCTTGTTGTAAATGAAGTTGAGAATCGCCCGTCAGAAAAATTGCGCTTTCTCTATGCCGACGATGCATCGGTAGAGGATAAAATTGCTGCCGTGGCACGTGAAATATATGGTGCCGGCAGCGTTTCCTACAGCCAGAAAGCCCGTCAGCAGCTGAAGAATATTGTGCGCCTGGGTTTTGAACACTTCCCCGTTTGCATTGCAAAAACCCAGTATAGCTTCTCAACCGACGCGAAAGCGTACGGCCCTGTCGACGGTTTCAACATGGAAATAGCCGATATTGTGATTAACAGCGGTGCTGAAATGCTTGTTGCCGTTGCCGGTACCATGCTGCGAATGCCCGGTCTTCCTGCCGACCCGCAGGCGAATCGAATCGACGTTGTGGACGGTAAGATTGAAGGAATGTCGTAAAAGTAAAGAATTAAAAGATTAAAAAATTAAAGGAAGGACATTTGTATTAAAAAATAAAAAGGCTGAAGAAATAAGGGCTGTTTGGTAAAAACGTTGTTTCGTAAAACGCGTGAGGGGCAGATATGAAACTGCTATTCGGATAGTTTTGCGGAACAAAGGTTCTGTCAAACAGTTTTTTGTGCTTTTAATGCCGGGGTGAAAACATAACGAAGGGCGCAGTGAAATTTCGTTGGATAGTTGGCGTTTGTCATGTAATAACGGGGACATGACGTTTTTGTATTTTCTTTAAGGGAGAAGCTTTGTTGCCTTTTGTTTCATGAATGATTGCATAATGTTGATTTTTTTACATTTAAAAGCTGCCGGTTTGAGACGGTAAGGCGAGTGTCCGGCGGCCGTCGGCAGCGCGTACGGCGGCCGCCGGACAATGGGTATGACGGCCGTCAGCAACGCTGC
>CALIIG010000004.1 GCA_938018155.1 uncultured Prevotella sp. | reverse complement strand
GGCTTTGTCTACTGTCCCGCTTACAGGATTTCCATTGCGGTCCTGGTACGTCTGTCCGGGCTTATACTTGTAATATCCTTTCAGCATGACAGGCTTCCTGTCGAATGGAATGCCAAAATGCGTAGCGCGAAGAGCGTCGGATAATGCGCTTGCCAGGTTGAAAGCACCCAGGAAAAGGTTGCCCGCAGCGATGCGCTTGTTAACCATTTGTCCAAATGGGCCGGTGTCACAAGTAGTTAATTTAATACCGTAACCGTCGTAACCGTCAGCGAGTGGTGTTGTTGGGTATTCGTCAGGCTGGGCTGTTCCCCGGCTCAATCTGAAACCGGGGTTACCATTTGCCCACCCATTGCCAAAGCCTCCATTGCCTTGTTCGTTATGCCAAATGTAATATTTGTGGGCTGATGATTCCAATTCGAAGTTCTCAAAGTCGTATTTAATGGTATCAACCACGGTACGAACAACAGGTGTTATGTTAACCGTGTAGTTACGATGCCATAATCCGTCTTCCGAAGTTACGATATAACGCAGTGTACCTCCCGTCGTACTGTTGACCGAATTACTTAATTCTTTAATTGTCGCACCGGAAGTAAGTTTGAAACTTGGCTTAACCGTGGTAAGGTCTGCTGCGTGATTCCGACGCACGTTAAAAGTGACGACCGAGTCGGTCGACAACAGCGTTTGCAATGTATCACTGGCATTAAAGAACGTACCAAGAGGATTGTCGAGATGGATGGAAACCATTTCGATATCGCATTCCGAGTTTAAAGGTTCATCCTGTATGCAGCCTGATAATGAAAAGCACATTGTGGCTGCCGCTAAAACAGGGAACCGATTAATAGTAAAATGCATATAACGATTCATTGTGCAAATTTACATCATTTTATCTTGCAGACAAATATTTTCAACAATAATATTCTTTTTTTAACCTGATTCCGATGATATATAGATTTAACAATGGAGTTAAGCCCTATTTTTTAAATATTTAAGGCTGATAATCAACGTCTTTCTTCTAAAATGGTTACTTTTGCATCGTATTTAAATTCTTTCAGACATGAAGATTGCTTTAATCGGCTACGGCAAGATGGGACATATGATTGAGCAGATTGCTCTTGCGCGTGGCCACGAGATCGTCTGCAAAATTGATCAGGACAATCAGCAGGATTTTGACTCTCCTGCGTTTTCTTCGGCCGATGTAGCCATTGAATTTACGAATCCCACAGCCGCTTACGGCAATTATCTTAAGGCCTTTGCTCATCATGTAAAGGTTGTAAGCGGGTCAACAGGATGGATGAAAGATCATAAAACCGATGTTGAATCTCTCTGTCGGAACGGCCGGAACACACTGTTCTGGGCCAGTAATTATTCAGTCGGTATGGCTGTTTTCCAAGCCGTTAACCGCTATTTGGCTCATATTATGAATGGCTTTAGCCAGTATGATGTTGAGCTAACCGAAACCCACCATGTGCATAAACTCGACGCTCCGTCGGGCACAGCCATTACACTTGCTGAAGAAATTGTTGGCCGGCTCAATCGTAAATCCGGCTGGAAAAAAGGCTCCGTGCGTTGGGATGACGGCCGCGTTGAAGGTTCGGATGAGCATAAAGCCGGTGAGTTGCTGGTGAAAAGTATTCGCCACGATGAAGTACCGGGCATCCATACAGTCAGGTATGACTCTGCGGCCGACTGCATAAGTATCACCCACGACGCCCATAGCCGTGAGGGATTTGCCCTTGGAGCCGTGCTCGCTGCCGAATACACCCTCAACCATAGCGGTTTACTTACAACCCGTGACCTTTTTAAATTCTAAGAGATAACCTTATAATGGTCTGCCCACAGCAGGCTTTTCATAACCATTTGCGCACGGCGCAACAAGAACAAACAACAATGATTGATAAAGAAAAAGCAAATCTTAACATGAAGAAACAGTGGCTAAAGTTCATAGCCGTGCTCGTACCTTACCTTCTTTTCCTGCTTTGGGTTAAAAGCTGGTTAGGCTTATTGGTTATTCCTTTTATCTACGACGCATACATTAGTCGTAAGATACGATGGACGTGGTGGAAAGAAGCCGAAGGCCCCGTGCGCTTTATCATGAGCTGGGTAGACGCTTTGGTATTTGCCTTGGTGGCGGTTTACTTTATCAATCTCTTCTTTTTCCAGAACTATGTCATCCCTTCAAGTTCACTCGAAAAGTCGTTGCTTACGGGCGATTACCTCTTTGTGTCGAAGATAAGTTATGGTCCCCGCATTCCCGAAACGCCGCTTACCATGCCCCTTACGCAGCATACCCTGCCCATTATCAAGACAAAAAGCTATATCGAGTGGCCGAAATGGGATTACCGTCGTGTCAAGGGCCTGGGGAAAGTTAAGCTCAATGATATTGTTGTATTTAACTATCCTGCCGGCGATACCATCCTTACCGAGGAGAAATATCAGGCTAACGATTATTACGCTATGGTGTACAGCTTTGGCCAGCAAATATATCAAAGCCAGACGCCTGCGCCGGTAAATCCAGCCCATTTAAACCCACAACAACAGTGGAACTACTTTAAAATGCTCTACGACATAGGGCGAAACTATATTGTTAACAACCCCAACGAGTATGGAAGCATTGACCATCGTCCTACCGACAGGCGCGAAAACTACGTAAAGCGTTGTGTAGGCTTGCCCGGACAAACGCTGCAAATCAAGAACCGTATTGTATATCTCGACGGCAAGCCCAACAAGGAACCTGACGATGTACAATATACTTATTATGTAAAACTGCGGTCCGACCTGCCTGACGACCTGCTCAAGCAGCTTGGAATATCGCAGGAAGCCCTCATGAGCCTGAACCAAAACGGGTATATGCCTCTCACTAAGGCTGCAGTAAAAGCCCTTAGCGCACGTAAAGATTTGGTGGCAAGTATACATCTTAACACCGATGCCGTCACAGGCGACCTCTATCCTCTCAATGCCGTTACAGGCTGGACACGCGATAATTACGGCCCCGTGTGGATACCCCAAAAGGGTAAAACCGTTCAGCTTACGTTGAAAAACATAGCCCTTTACGAGCGTCCCATCCGGGTTTATGAGCATAATCAGCTCGACGTTCGCAATGGCAAGATTTATATCAACGGCCGTGAAGCCCACAGCTATACGTTTAAAATGGATTACTATTGGATGATGGGCGACAACCGTCACAACTCTGCTGATTCACGCTATTGGGGCTTTGTGCCCGAGGATCACATCGTAGGGAAGCCTGTATTTATATGGTGGAGCTCCGACCCTGACCGCCATGGCTTCTCCGGAGTACGATGGAACCGTTTGTTCAAATGGGTCGATAATATCAAGTAAACGTTCGGTTAGTGAAGCAGGCACTGAAATTTTTGGTGGTGCTTTGCGTTGCAATAGTTATACTTTTTGCAGTGCGTGCCCGTGTGTTCACCCTATACACTGTACCTGCCGACCTCAGTTCGGTGCTGAGAAAAGGCGACAGAGTGCTGGTGAACCGCATGGCATGTGACGGCTTTTCGCGTGGTGACCTTGTTGTTTTCCAGCGGCAGGGCGTCCACGTGGGGCGCATCATCCATTTACCCGGCGACACCATCGTGCTGCGTGGAGCGGCTTATGTGGTGCCCTCTGTGTGCTGCTGGCGTTGTCCCTGTGCCGATTGCCACTTTTATATTGTTGATATAGGGAACAAAAACACAGTTGTTCATACCCACGAAATGATGGGACGCGCCACCAAACTCTTTTATCTTCCATGGTAAGTTTGCTTTCGTCTGCTTATTTTGGGCCTGTACAATGGTATCAGAAATTGAATCAATCAGGGCATTGTCTGATTGAATGCCACGACCATTTCATCAAGCAAACCTACCGTAACCGTTGTATCATAGCTGCCACAAACGGTTTACAGGCCCTCACCGTGCCCATTGAGCGTTATGAAGGTGCCCATTGTGAGATGCTGAACATACGCATAAGCAACCACGGTTCCTGGCGACACCTCCACTGGAATGCCTTGCAATCGGCCTACGGCGAAAGCCCTTTCTTCGAGTTTTATGCCGACGACCTGCACCCGTTCTTTGAGCACCGCTGGGATTTTCTGGTCGATTTTAATATGGAAATCACACAAAAAATGTGTGAACTGCTCGATATTCATCCCTGCATAACATTTACCGATGCCTATGTTATGGACGTGCAAGAGGGAGTTGCCGACTATCGTGACGTTATCCGGCCGAAGCATCCTCTGCCCGATACTGCTTTCCAACCCCGCCGGTATTATCAGGTTTACGAACAAAAATACGGCTTTCAGCCCAACCTTTCCATCCTCGATCTGTTGTTTAATGAAGGTCCTGAAGCTGTTTTATATCTTTAACGTTTGTGGTTAACAAACGTAAAAATAATACATATCTGTCTTAAATATGATTACTTTCAGGGCCTTATTTAATTTAATTATTAACTTTACGGCCTGTAATAACATTATTTTAAACTTATCATTATGAAAATTAAGCATGTAAAAGTTGCAGTTTTGCTGATGGCCGGCTGCTTGTTATCTACCTCGTGTGTAGGTAGTTTCTCTTTGTTCAATAAGGTAGCGGCGTGGAATAAAACGGCTACGAAGAACAAGTTTCTGAACGAAATTATCTTCCTTGTAATCAGTCCCGTGTACGGAATATGCAGTTTGGCCGATGTGCTGGTGCTTAACAGTATTGAGTTCTGGACCGGCGACAACCCGCTTACAAGCAGTATTGGCAAAACCAAAAAGGTGATGGGCGAGGATGGTCGCTACTATGCAGTGAAGACATTAAAGAACGGATACGAGATAACTTCGCCCGAAGGCGAGAAGCAATTGTTTACTTATGACAAGGCTTCAAACAGCTGGATGGAGAGCCGGGGCGGCAAAACGCAGGAGCTTTTCCGCTTTAATTCGGATGGTACCGTACGCGTAGTGTTGCCGAGTGGCAAAGCTATGGACGTATCGCTTAACAACGAAGGCATTAATGAACTGCGCGGAGCCATGAGCGTTGACGCGCTTTGGGCTAAACGCTAAGCAGGAAAAGTAGCAGCTCTTTATTGACAGGGCTATTGTCATAACACTGTAACGGGTGTGGCAAACAAGCGGTTTGCCACACCCGTTTGGGTATAATGGTACCGATGTTTGCGGCTATTGCCTGTTGTCCGACGGCCGTCAGCAGCGTTGCTGACGGCCGTCGGACAATGGGTATGACGGCCGTCGTACGCGCTGCTGACGGCCGTCGAACGGTGAGGAAAACGTAATAAAGCGTTTACCGCTATTGCATAAAAAGCTATACAATAGGCTGTAATGGGTATGATATATTGCTGATAACGCTCCTGTACAATAGCATAGCGGGGGAGACGATATGTGGCTGAGGCCTATTCGTAAATTAAGGTTGACATGCTATCAGGCTCAAAAACCTCGCGCGCTACGTCCATCATGTCATGGGCTGTAACACTGTCGATGCGGCGCAAAAGGCTTCCGATGTCGTGCGGTTTGCCCTCGTGCAGAAAACTTTTACCCATATCAAGGGCCAAACTTTCATTGTTGTCGCGTGCTATTCCTATTTGTCCTTTAAGCTGCCTTTTTGCTGCTTCCAGCTGCCTGTCGGTGAGCGGGTGCTCCATACAGCGGTTAAGCTCGGTACGAACCAGGCGCAGGCAGCGGTTAACATCGCCGGCAGCGCAGCCCAAATAGGTACACCACAGGCCTGCGTCGGCATAGCCAACCATTGAACTTTCAACCGTATAAACCAGTCCGCGACGCTCGCGCAGACTTACGTTAAGGCGGGCATTCATTCCTGTTCCGCCCAGAATGTTGTTCAAAACATACAATGGCATACGGTGCTTATCGTTGAAGGCGTATGCCTTGCAGCCCGTCATGACATGGGCCTGATGGGTGTTTCGGGTAACCAAACGGTGCTCAGGGTGGTAGTTTAATGGTGAGGACGGTATGCAGGGAGGTGTTAATGAGGGTGTTAAATCGCTGGTGGCTTTCTCCAACAAGCGAATAACGCGTTCGGGTTTTACGTTGCCATGAACAAAAAAAACGGTGTTTTGAGGCTGGTAAAACTGCTGTGTGAAGTGCATAGCGTGGGCTGTTGTAAATGAGCGCACGTTGTCAGTTGTACCCAAAATATTGTGTCCGAGCGGGTGTTTGCGAAATATTATGTTTTCAAACTCGTCGTAAATCAGCTCCGACGGCGTATCGTTGTAGCTCTCAATCTCGTCACAAATTACCTCAATTTCCTTGTCAATTTCGCGCTGCGGGTACGTAGAGTGAAACACAATATCGGTTAAAAGGTCGATGGCACGGGGCATGTGGTCTTTCAATACCGCTGCATGGTAAACGGTATCTTCCTTGTTTGTAAAGGCGTTCAGGTCGCCGCCTACGCTTTCCAGGCAGTTAATGATATTCCATGAACGGCGTCGTTGTGTTCCCTTAAAGGTAACATGTTCGCAGAAATGGGCGAGCCCCTCCTCACCGGCAGCCTCATTTCGTGAGCCGGCGGCTATCTGATAGCCACAATAAACAACCTGTGATGAAGAGGGAATATGTAATATACGCAGTCCGTTAGGAAGCGAATGGGTGAAATATTGCATGATATGGACAGGTTTTCCAGAGGGTGCAAAAGTAATCAAAAGCACAGAACGGGGCAAATTTTCAACCTTTACTTCTGCCTTTAAACTAAAATATCTTATCTTTGCAAGCATTAAAACACATAGCTTTTATGCGAAAAGTAATAGGAATAGGCGAAACCGTTCTCGATATTATCTTTAGAAACGAACAGCCTGTTGGTGCTTATCCGGGAGGATCTACTTTCAATGCCATTATATCTCTGGCGCGTGCAGGTGCTGCGTGTGCGTTTATAGGCGATACGGGTAACGACAGGGTAGGACAGAATATCATGCGTTTTCTGAAGGAGAACGGGGTGGACACGAGCAACGTTAACGCCTTTCCCGGGTCGAAATCGCCCGTTACACTGGCTTTCCTTGACGCGAACAATGATGCCGATTACATATTTTACAAGGATCATCCACACGACCAGCTCGACATGGTTTTTCCTGATATTCAACCCGACGACATTGTTATCATGGGCTCGTTCTTCGCAGTAAACCCGGTTATCCGGCCGCAACTGACGGGTTTTTTAGACTATGCACGCAGCCGTGGAGCCATTATTTACTATGACGTTAACTTCAGGCCGTCGCATCAAAACGAGGTAATGCGCATCACTCCCAATCTGTTGGAGAACCTCGAATATGCCGATATTGTGCGTGGAAGCCATGAGGATTTTAAGGTGCTTTACAAGTTAGACAATCCCGATAAGGTTTATAAGGCCGAAATATCGTTTTATTGTAAAAAGTTTATTTATACACAAGCTGCCATGCCTGTTGAGCTTAGGGCCGACGGCGGACTGGCTAAAAGCTATCCCACAAGCCAGACGTCGACGGTAAGTACCATCGGTGCAGGCGATAATTTCAATGCGGGTTTTATCTACGGTATGCTGAAATACGGCATAAAACGCGAACATATTGAACGGGGGTTGACGGAAGAACAGTGGGATAATATGATAGGCTGCGCACAGGTTTTTTCGGCTAATTGTTGCGGCAGTATTTACAATTATATATCGGTCGACTTCGGGAAGGCCAACCGGTTATAAAGTTAATCAGTTACAAATTAAAGAAAACCATGGGGACGTGAGCCTCTGTTTATTACAAGTATGAGTAAGCATCGTCTTAAGCAAACAGGCTTGTTGCCACGCGTTATTATAGCTATTATTCTGGGTGTAGCCCTTGGAAACGTGTTCAATGAAGGGTGGGTCAGGGTGTTTGTAACCTTTAACGGGCTGTTTAGTCAGTTTTTAGGTTTCATGATACCTCTTATTATTATAGGTCTTGTAACCCCGGCCATCGGCGATATTGGTCGTGGAGCAGGCAGGCTGCTGCTGATAACGGTGGTGCTGGCTTATGGCGACACGGTATTTTCGGGCTTGCTGGCTTATGGCACCGGGTCGTGGTTATTTCCTGATATGGTTGCCGCCACGCCTCATTTAGGCCCTGTTAAGAAAGCCACAGAGCTTATGCCTTACTTCGCTGTCAGCGTACCAGCTTTCATCGATGTGATGTCAGCACTGGTGCTTTCTTTCGTATTGGGGCTTACCATATCCTATGCAGGGTTGCCGTCGCTGAAGAAAGTGTTCGACGATTTCAAAGAATCGGTGAGCCTTACCATAGGTAAAGTAATCATCCCGCTGCTGCCATTGTATATCTTTGGCATCTTTTTAAACATGACTTATTCGGGGCAGGCCTATCGCGTTCTGGTTGTTTTTGCACAGATTATCGTTGTTATCTTTGTGCTTCATATATTGGTATTGTTATACGAATTTTGCGTAGCCGGTATTGTTGTACATCGTAATCCGCTGCGCATGCTGTTTACCATGTTGCCTGCTTACATGACGGCTCTGGGCACTTCATCCTCAGCAGCCACCATCCCCGTGACGCTTAGATGCGCCCTTAAAAACAGGGTGAGCGGAGGTATAGCGGGTTTTGTTATTCCCTTATGCGCCACAATTCACATGTCGGGCTCTTGTATGAAGATTACAGCATGTGCTTTAACTGTTTTCCTGCTTGAAGGAATGCCACACGACCCTTTGCTTTTCGTCAACTTTATACTGATGTTAAGCATCATGATGGTGGCGGGACCTGGTGTGCCTGGCGGTGCCGTTATGGCGGCGTTGGCTCCGTTAGGCAGCATTCTTGGGTTTGGAAGCTACGAGCAAGCCCTCATCATTGCACTTTATATAGCCATGGATTCGTTCGGGACGGCGTGCAACGTGACGGGCGACGGTGCCATAGCGTTGGTGGTTGACAAGCTGAAAAAGTAGAATATAATATAGGTATAATCAATACAATACGATAAAAGGGTAGGAAAGCGATGCTGCAATGGTTGATGCAGTATTTGCTTTTCTACCCTTTAATATTTTTGTTTGCCTTTGGGTTATAAGGCTTGAGGCTGAGACTTTATGTTCTTTTCAGCCTCTTTAAATGCTGTATTGTTTATTTCTTATCGCCAAATTTCTCGTCCATAAAGGTGTAGAATGACGGGTCTTCGCCTACTACCGTCTTCACAATTTTGCCGTCGGGACCAACAATTATCTTCGTAGGGAAGCCCTGAATAGCATAGTCGGTGAGCACGTTGCTGTTGTCGGGGTTATACACATGCAGCCATGGCATCTGGTGTTTCTGAAGTCCTGCGAGCCACTTTTCCTTGCTTTCGTTGCAGTCGATGCTCAAAAACTCGATGTGATTCTTGTATTTATTGTAGTACTCTTTCATCTTAGGGATACCGCGAATGCACCAACTGCACCATGTTCCCCAGAAGTCAAGCACCACGTATTTGCCGCGAAGGCCCGACAATGACAGAGGTTTGCCTGAAGGATCGTTCAGTGTAAAGTCAGGTGCTATGACGCCAGCTGCCTGTTTTACTGCCACCATTGATTCGGCTTTTGCCTGTTCTTCTAACTGGTTGATAGCGGTTTGGTATATGCTTTTCATACGTCCTTCGCGCACCTCTTTGGAAAGTAGGGCAACGGCTTCTTTCATTTTGGCAAGGTCGCCAAGCTGTGGAATAATTGCCACACTGCCCTCTGAGTGCGGATTTGCTTTGATAAAGGCCAGCAATTTATTGATTCTTTCCTCACGCATAGCAGGCATTTTCTCGTGATATTCCTTTCTGATAACCTCTTGACTCTCGCCTGCTTGCATTCGCTTTTCGAGGTTTTCAGATAGTTCGATAAATGGTTTCGAGCTCTCATCCAAAGCCTTAGAAGCCATGTTATACTCCTTATAGAACTTGCTTCCGTCAGTAATGAAGTCGCCTTTTATGTCTCCACTAAGGACGCAACTTTCGCCAGGCACAGCAATTAATTGAAAACCGAGGTTCTCTTGACGACGCAATGAACCGGGAGAATAAGCGTAAATAATGGTGGGTTCAGCCTCATTCACATTGAAATTAAAGTTGCCATTATGAGTGAGAACGGTGTCACGTTTCATGCTTCGCGGGTTAGTGAACACGAGAAGCGTATCAGGAGCGTTCTTTAAATTGCCCTTAATGTTACAGTTTTCCTTTGTATTTGCTGCGTTTGTAGCGACAGAAGACAGCGTGGCTACAACAGTAACTAAGCTGAATAACATTCTTTTCATGTTGAAAAATTTAGGTTGTTTTTATGTAATATTATAAGAAAGAGCAAAGTTCGCCAACATAATTGTCGTGAACTTTGCACGTATGGTTATTTCTTTTTCGGCCTGCGGCGTGCCCAACCCTCCTCTGAAAAGTCGGGCTCATCGCCTTTAAGTTTGAACGGTTTGCCTTGCATCAGGGCCTTCCAATCGTCTTTTCCATGGCGAACATCATCGTTAATGAAATCCTTTTTCGCTTTCGGCGAGCGTGAAGAACGGTTGCGCCGGCCTCCGTTTTCGTTGTTACGCGATGAGCCTCGCGAGCTTTTCGTGTCGCGTCGGCGTCCTCCTTCGTCGGCGTCATTGCAACGAATTTCGCGTCCTTTGTAGCTTGTTCCGTTCAAAGAACGCATTACTTTATCGGCGTCGTTTTCAGGAACCTCGATATAACTGAACCTTTGGAGCAGGTCAATATGACCTATTGCCTGACGACCATGGATGTGACGGTTCATAAATTGCATGATCTCGCCGGGATAAAAACCGTCTTGTTTGCCTAAATTTATGAACAAACGGCGATACCCTGCTTCTGTTTTCCTCGACCTTCTATTGCCCGATGTTCCGCGCTCACCACGCTCTCCCCGTTCGCCCCGCTTTGCAGAGGGCTTCAGAATTTGCGGTGCATTCTTGTAATAATCAAGGAAACGGCCGAACGTTATCGTCACCATCTTCTTAATAATATCCTCTTTGTCGATATACTCAAACTGGCGATCGATGTCCTTCATGTACGGTTCGATCTGCTCTTCGTCCACATCTGTCTTCATAATATCGTCCATTACCTTGTACAGTTGCTTTTTACAAATCTCCTCCGGAGTAGGTAATGTGCCGTCGACAAAGTCTTTACCGATGATCTTTTCAATGTTACGGACCTTCGATTTCTCACGTGAATGAATAATCGATATTGAAGTACCCTTCTTGCCTGCGCGCCCTGTCCGGCCCGAACGGTGGGTATAATTCTCAACGTCATCGGGCAAACCGTAGTTAATGACATGCGTAAGGTCGTCCACATCCAAGCCTCTTGCCGCTACGTCAGTTGCCACAAGCAGTTGTATTGTGTGCTGTCTGAACTTCTGCATAGTCAAGTCTCGTTGCTGCTGACTGAGGTCACCGTGCAGTGCTTCCGCGTTATAGCCGTCCTTAATCAGCTTGTCAGCTATCTCTTGCGTTTCTATTTTCGTGCGACAAAATATAATAGCGAAGATACGAGGATAGAAGTCAGCGATGCGCTTAAGGGCAAGATACTTGTCCTTTGCATTCACAAGGTAGTAAATATGATTGACATTTTCGGCTCCCTCATTGCGCGAACCAACGACAATTTCTTTATAATTGGTAAGATAACTTTTGGCTATTTTCTCAATCTCCTTGCTCATTGTTGCCGAAAACAGCAATGTATTCCTGTCGGCCGGAGCGGCTTCAAATATCGTGTTTATGGAATCAGAGAATCCCATGTTCAGCATTTCGTCGGCCTCATCAAGCACTATATTTTTCACGTTTTCGAGCTTAACGACCTTCCGTTCCATCAAATCGATGAGGCGTCCGGGCGTTGCAACGATGATTTGTGCACCGTGACGCAGTTCGTTAATTTGTGTAGAGATGGATGCTCCACCGTATACTGCCACAATGTGAAGCCCGTTGATGTTCTTGCCAAAGCTCTTTAAGTCGTCGGCAATTTGCAGGCAAAGCTCACGTGTAGGGCTTAAAATAAGTGCTTGTGTTGTTTTAATCGTGGCATCAGTCTTCTGTAAAACCGGAATGCCATAAGCGGCGGTCTTTCCCGTTCCCGTCTGTGCCAGAGCAATAACATCGTTGTTTTCACCCAATAAATAAGGTATAACCTCTTCCTGAACTGGCATAGGGTGTTCGAATCCCAGTTCTACAATGGCGTCACGAATGGCCTCGTTAACGCCTAATTCTTCAAATGTTTTCAAAAATAAATGTAATTAAAATAAGTAAACCGTAGGGACTTCTTTAAAACGCCCTGCCGTTTTCGTCGGGTCCCCTTTTCGTTGCAAAGGTACGATAAAGTATTGATAATGGCGCAATAAAGGTGTAAAAAACGGCTTTTTATAGCGATTTGACGTTGCTGTTATGATTTACCGAAGATAAAAAAAGCAGTGGTTTATCGTGTGAAGCCACTGCCATCATAACATAAAAAAGTTATATTTCTTAATCGTATACAATAGTACCGTTGGCATCTACGTGCATACGGGGCTTATGTTTAGGAGCTTTTGGTCTCGGCTCAGGCTTGGAAACCTTTGGCTTTACTGATGCCGTCTTCCTCCCCGAACCCGCTGAACGGTTGTTTCGTGTGGAAGAATTTCGTTTCCTTTCTGTTGCAGTTGTGCTATGTTTATTGCCTGCCGAAGCTGTATTTTTGTCGTAAGGGTCATCCTTTTTTAATGATATAACCTTATCAATTACGTAAAGACCCTCGGGCCTTGCTTCTGAATACTCTATGTGTGCATAGGCTATTTCGTTTTTTCGGATGATGGTATCGGTTATCATTTGGCCTTTACTCATCCTGCTTCGCTGTATGATATTGCCTTTCTCATCATACGTATATTTCATGCCTTCGAGCTTATCATTTCGATACGTTTCGGTGCTTTCTATCCATTCTTTTTCTGTATCGTACATGGGAACATGATATAAAATGCTTTTCCCTTCTTTCTTACCGTGATGGTATTCGGTAATAGCACTTACCCTATTATAGGCATTATATTCTATAAGAAGCCCCTCTTCCAATCCGTTTTTATAGTCACACTCCTCTATTCGGCCGCCATCTTGTGCATAGACTATCCAATGACCTTCGCGCTTTCCTGTTTTCTTATCCTTGAAACCCGATACAAGTAGTGTTCCATCTTCGTAATGATCCTCAAACTTTTTTATCTGTGACCATCCCGAAAGGGGTAGCAGAAGCATGATAAGAATGATGAAATGTTTCATTTTTTAGACACAGAATATTCAATGGGGAAATAGTAATGCCGTTGGAATTTGCCGTCTTTCAAACTCATACTATAACAGTAATCGGTTTTCAGACTTACGGGATTTTGGGGATATAGTTTCATCCAAAAGTTTGCTTTGTCGCGTGCAACAACCCCCAAATAAATACGATCGTCCAATGCTTTCGTCCATAATATCTCACCATTAGTGCTTCGGAGCTGTACAACCGTTTTGGCTTCTCTCGATATTGTAGGGTAATACATTAATAAAATATACTTCGAATCTCGATAAATTATTTTACAATCGAATGCCGTAAACCATTCCGTAGCTGGCTCATAACTTACTAAACGGTGGTCGTCGTTCCAACAACCCTTCATGTCCGACGGGAAATAGTTGGCGTCTTGTGGGTCTCCAAGATGAAACTTTATGTGCACACGCCACAGCCTGTACCGCCCACCCCGCGATAAATTTGGGTTAATATTTTGTTCCTGTATATGGAAAGATACACTGTCGCGCAGCTCGTTTCCAAGTTCTGAAGGCGGCAGATGCTTAGCATATTCAAAGGCATCTTTCGTGTATAAGCGGTTTGTGGCAGGGAAATAATAATATGGAATGCCCAGGTTATTGGTTACAATGAATCCCTCTCCAAGGTTATGGTTAATGAGCGAAGCCATAGAAAGCCCGGTGTCCATGGCAGGTTTGTTGGCAAAAAATGCTTTTGCGGCGTCGCGTACAGTAAGTGCATTGGGGTTAATTTCGTAGATATAATGGTCGGGAATAACCATATACCACTTCTTTGCCTGATAGAAATAGCTGATGTCGGCATCTGAAGGCCTGAACGATTCGGAGCTTCCGTTGTCGGTTGTTTTATAGAAAAGCGCATCTTTTAGCACCTTACCGCTCTTCGAATCAATAAATCCGTAATAGTAACCATTTTTAAATTTGGGCAAGGTATCACCATAAATATTATACCGTCGCCTTGTAAGGTAAAAGAAACAAATGTCTTTTCCATGGTGCATGGGGATGATAAACTTGTAGTCCTCTTCCACATTGATTGAATCACCGCCCGATAAATACGAACTGTTTATGTCGTCATCATGATGGCTGAAGATTGAGATAGTGGTGAAAAGAAAGAATAATAATATTGTTCCAACGATTATAGCCAGCCCAAAAATACTTATAACTTTCTTACTTTGGTCAAACGAATTTCCGCCAAAATCGATATGATGGTTGACGTTTATCGTTATATCGTCATCGTCAATATAAAATTCCGTACCACAGTTTTTGCAGCGAAAGTGACTATCGCCAAGGTCAATGTGCTTCTCACTGCCGCAGCTCGGGCATTTTATTGCTTTTATTTGTGTAGACATTGCTTGTGGGGTTATGGTTTCTTTGCATAGTGAATGGCGAGAAACGTAAGCACAACCTGTATGGCTGTAAGCACTATAAACGTTATTATCCACCAGTTATTCTGCAGAAGCGACGGGGCAAACAAACCACTGAAATATTCAAATACTCCTACAATAAGGTAAACTATGCCAAGACTTAAGCGGTGTGTGCTTTCGGCATTACAGCCAAACAGCAACGCCATAAACAGTGTATTCACTAATATGGCCACGCTTGTGAAACACACGTTAGTCCATGGATAGAACGACAGCAGCAAGCCAGCGAGCAGGTTAACCGTCAGTGTGGCACCCGCTACAACTAATATTTTTTTCATATTTTCGACAGTATTTCGTTCTTTTTCTTTTCGTATTCTTCTTCGCTGATAAGCTTTTCGTCAAACAATACTTTCAGTGCGCGCAAACGTGTAGCGGGGTCTTCGTCCTTTTCGTTCTTGAAAATGTCCTTGGCCAACTGCACACCGGCACCCAATTGCAGCCCTGCACCAGCCAGTCCGCCTTCGTTGCGGGCGGCATCGCGCAGCGCAGCGAGCTTCTGCATACCTGCATAATCGAGGTCAACTTCTTCGGCAGCACGTTTCTCTGCAGTCATATCGGCCACGCGTCCTATACGTTCTATGGTTTCGTCATCGAAGGTAACGCCATCAATCCTGAAGTCGGTCAGCTCTAAACCCAAGCGTAAAAGCTCTGCGCTTGTACGCAGTTTCAGGTCGGTCGACATCTCCATCAGGTGGCTGTCTACCTCACGATAGGGATAGGCTTGGGCTGCAAGGAACGATGTTAGCGGTGCTACGATACGCGATGCCACAAGGCTTTGTGCATCATTGGTGGTGTAATCGCCTACCGTTCCCAACAGGGTTGTGAACATTTGAGCTGCATCAGCTATCCTGATTGAGAAGTTGCCGCGAACCCCTAACGCCACAGGAATCTTATAATCAGGCTCAATATACTTTACGGGAGAAGGCGTACCCCACAACACGTTAACCATTTCGGCTGTACGAAAAAAGTAAAAACGCATTTTGTGTTCGCTATCACCCTGCTGCGCTAAGTTCAGTAACGTGGTAATAAACGGGTGGTTATCCGTTTCCATGTTGTAAATACCCGGTTCGGTTAACGTGCCTTTTACAACGCCGTCATACACTATAATACAGCCCTGGCCGGGGGCAACGATGAGTTTGCTGGCGTTTTTAATCTCATCAGTAGAGGTGTTTGCCAAATGAAAAAGCAAGTTGGCATCTTGTTCTTTCCATTCAATAACAGTGCGAAGCTGACGTCTGAATAAGTCTTTAAGTCCCATGTTGTAATGATATATAAGGGTTATAATTTCTCAATTGCCTTTATACGGCGAACATGCTATTGTAATATATTATTGCAAAAATAGGAATTTGCATTGGAAATGACAAAGAAAAACGTTAAAATAGTAAGGATAGCGTAAGTTCGTTTATATATGTAAGCAGGTTGATTATTTGCCGATTTTATAGCATTTTACTATCTTTGCAGGATACAAAAAAGGGTATATAATCAGCCATTTTTAATGACAAATTAACAACTAATCAAAGTAATAAAAAACCGATAAAATCGCAAGAAAATGAAGATAGCCGTATTTTGTTCAGCCAATAACAATATTGACAGAACGTGTTTTGAGGCTTCCCGGGAGCTGGGTACGTGGTTAGCGCAGAAGGGGCACACCTTAATATATGGCGGATGTAACGACGGACTGATGGGCTGCATAGGGCAGGCCGTTCACCATCATGGCGGTATGACGATAGGTGTTGTGCCTCGTATACTGGCCTCTTCGGGACGAGTTGCTGACGATATTGATGTTAACATACCTTGTGAAAACCTTTCCGACCGTAAGGAACTGATGTTATCGCAGAGCGATATTTGCCTTGCTTTGCCAGGAGGCATAGGTACTTTGGACGAAATTTTTACGGTAGCGGCCGCCCGTACCATAGGTTATCATCGTAAGCCGATGATTGTTTTTAACCTCAATGGCTGCTGGGATTCGCTGGCCTTGTTGCTCGATTCGCTTCAGGCACAAGGCATGATTCGAGGACAATGGTGCGAAATAATCAGCATTGCAAGCAGCATTGATGAAGTAAAAAACCTTATTTCGTCTTACGAATAAGTGTTTTTTATCCTACGGATAAATGCTTTTTCTTTTGTAAACAGGCCCTTTTCCTCTTTCGTTTGTTTTGATTATCTCATTGTTCGACGGCCGTCAGCAGCGTTGTTGACGGCCGT
>CALIIG010000003.1 GCA_938018155.1 uncultured Prevotella sp. | reverse complement strand
CGATGGGTGTGACGGTCGCCGTACGCGCTGCTGACGGCCGCCGAACGATGACCTTACGCATGTAAGGGTTAAACGATTATATTGAAAAATAAACATGATGATGATATAAAAGTTGGGAAATTATTGTGTATTTGAAAAACAATTCGTAACTTTGCGGCGTTCAGTGGAATGAGGGACTCGCAGAGAGTTCCTCATTTTTTTATAATAACAAAATATGATTGACAAAAGCGTCGTTAAAAACTTAGTTGAAGAATGGCTGCAGAACACCGACTATTTCCTGGTTGATCTGACGGTCAGTGCGGATGACAAGATAACCGTTGAAATTGATCATGCTGACGGAGTGTGGATAGAAGACTGTGCCAGGCTGAGCCAGTTTATAGAAGACCACATCAGCCGCGACGAAGAAGACTATGAGCTTGAGGTAGGCTCGGCAGGCCTGGGGCAGCCGTTTAAGGTGCGCCAGCAGTATGAAAACCGTATTGGAAGCAATGTAGAAGTGCTGGATGCGGACGGACATAAGGTGCGCGGCGTGCTGAAAAGCGTCAATGGAGACGACTTTGTTGTTACGGTTAACGAAAAGGTTAAAATAGAAGGGAAAAAGCGTCCGGTAAAGCAAGACGTTGACCATACCTTTAATATGAATGACGTAAAATACACAAAATACTTAATAAACTTCAAGTAGAGAAAAGCTATGGCAGCAAAAAAGAAAGACGATGAGCAGGTGAGCATGATAGGCTCGTTCCGTGATTTTCAGGACACTAAGAACATAGACCGGACTACTCTCGTAAGCGTGTTGGAAGAAAGTTTCCGTAATGTGCTTGTAAAAATATATGGAAGTGACGAGAATTTCGACGTTATTGTAAACCCTGATAAGGGCGATTTTGAGATTTATCGCAACCGCGTGGTAGTAGCTAACGGTGAAGTGGCTGATGAAAACAAGGAAATAAGCCTGGCCGATGCACAGAAAATAGAACCCGACTATGAGGTTGGCGAGGATGTTTCAGAGAAGGTTGACTTTGCCAAATTTGGCCGCAGGGCCATCCTTACCTTGCGTCAGACGCTGGCAAGCAAGATATTGGAGCTGGAACATGACGCCCTTTACAACCGCTATAAAGACCGTGTAGGAGAAGTGGTTTCGGCCGAAGTATACCAGATTTGGAAGCGTGAGGTGCTGCTTATTGACGATGACAACAATGAACTTATTCTGCCGAAGAGCGAGCAGATAAACGGCGACCAGTATAGAAAAGGCGAAACCGTGCGTGCCGTTATTGAACGCGTTGACAACGAAAACAACAATCCCAAGATTATATTGTCGCGTACAAGTCCCGTCTTTTTGGAGCGTTTGCTCGAACAAGAGGTGCCCGAGATTGCTGATGGACTTATAGCAATCAAGAAGATTGCGCGCATGCCGGGCGACCGTGCCAAAGTAGCCGTTGAAAGTTATGACGACCGGATAGACCCCGTTGGGGCGTGCGTGGGTGTCCGCGGCAGCCGTGTTCATGGCATTGTACGCGAATTGAATAATGAGAATATTGACGTAATCAACTGGACAGCCAACACCAAGCTCTTTATTCAGCGTGCATTGAGTCCGGCGAGGGTGACGAACATTAATATTGATGAAGAAACAAAGAAGGCCGATGTATACTTGCAGCCCGAAGAGGTAAGCCTTGCCATCGGACGCGGTGGCCTCAATATTAAGCTGGCTTCAATGCTTACCGAATATACCATTGACGTGTATCGTGTGGTTGACGACGGGCAGGGAGCTGATGAAGATGACGTATATCTCGATCAGTTTAACGATGAAATTGACCAGTGGATCATCGATGCCATTAAGGGAATAGGCCTTGAAACGGCAAAGTCGGTGCTTAACGCACCGCGTGAAATGCTCGTGGAGAAGGCCGATCTTGAGGAGGAAACTGTTGACCATGTGCTGGAAATACTGCGCAGTGAGTTCGAAAACGAATAGTCGCCAAGCTTATAAACACCCCGAAACAAAGAAGAATAAAAAGATAGTAATTGAATGAGCATCAGATTAAATAAAGCATTACGTGAATTGAATATAGGACTTCAAACGGCAGTTGAGTTCCTTGAGAAGAAGAGCGAACTGGGTGAAGTAAAGGCCGAACCGAGCTTTAAGCTCACCGAAGAGCAGTATGCTGCCCTTGTAGAAGCCTTTAAACAGGATGCTGCTGTGCGCACAGAGGCAGAGAAACGCTTCAAAAAGCCAAAGGAAAAGAAACGCCCGCAGGAGGTGGAAAAGGAGGAAAAGAGTGCCGATGACCTTTTTGCACCAACCTCTCGTCAGCAGTATACCCCGCTGGGAAAGATTGATCTTGACAGCGTTGGCAAAAAGCAGGCCGTTCCAAAATCAGCTGTTCCTGAAGCCAAAGAGAAAGAAGAGGAGAAGGCTGCTGCCGTAAGCCCTGCTCCGGAAGTGAAGAAAGAGGCTCCGAAAGAGTCACCCAAAAAGGAGGCTAAGCCTGTTCACGAGGCAGAAGCTGAAAAGAAAGAGGTTGAGGCTGAACTGCAATCCAAAGAGGAAATACCTGTAAAAAGTGAGACTGCAGCAACAGAGGGGCTGGCTCATGAGCCTGTTGGAGCAGAGAAAACAGCCCGTAGAGCCAAAAAGCCTGCGGCTGTAAAGGTGGCAGAAGTAACCTCTGAAAAAGAGCCTGAACAGAAAAACGAGGCTGAGATATTTCAGCTGAAGAGCGAGCGTAAAATCGCAAATACACCTAAAGTTAATATATTAGGCAAGATCGATCTCGACGCCCTGAACCAGAATACACGTCCAAAAAAGCGTACGAAAGAGGAAAAACGCAAGGACCGTGAGGAAAAGGCACATCAGCAAGGAGGCGGTGAACACAAGAAGCGTCAGCGCATAAACGGCGGACGTGTTGATATTAACGCCGCTGCTGCACAAAGCGGAAAGAACAGTCAGGCACAAGGACCGGGCAATAAGCGTGGCGGAAAGAACCGCAAACGTGCACAGAAACCGTTGGAGGTTAACGAAGAAGATGTGGCACGTCAGGTAAAGGAGACGCTGGCTCGACTGACAAGTAAAACGCAGAATAAGCGAGGAGCAAAGTACCGTAAGGAAAAGCGCGAAGCCGTTCAGGAGAAGTTAGACGCCGAGGCAAGGGCAGAAAGAAAGGAGAGCAAGACGCTTAAGCTTACCGAATTTGTAACTGTAAGCGAGCTGGCAACGATGATGAACGTAAGTGTTACAGAAGTAATTTCGACACTTATGAGCATTGGAATCATGGCCTCGATTAATCAAAGGCTCGACGCCGAAACCATAAACATGGTGGCAGAAGAGTTTGGTTTTAAGACCGAATACGTGAGTGCGGAGGTACAGGAGGCCGTAAGCGAAGAGGTAGATGACGAGAATGAGCTTGTGCCAAGAGCACCGATTGTAACCGTTATGGGGCATGTTGACCATGGAAAAACCTCATTGCTCGACCACATTCGGAACACAAATGTCATCGCTGGCGAGGCCGGCGGTATTACACAGCATATTGGAGCCTATGGCGTTACGCTGAAAAGTGGCAGGAAAGTAACTTTCCTCGATACGCCCGGACATGAGGCTTTCACCGCCATGCGTGCACGAGGTGCACAGGTTACCGATATTGCCATTATCATTATTGCGGCTGACGACTCGGTGATGCCTACAACAAAAGAGGCTATTTCGCACGCTCAGGCAGCAGGAGTGCCTATGGTTTTCGCCATCAATAAGATTGACAAGCCGGGGGCTAACCCTGATAAGATTCGTGAAGACCTGGCTAATATGAACCTCCTGGTTGAAGAATGGGGAGGTAAATACCAGTGTCAGGAAATCAGTGCAAAGAAGGGAACAGGCGTGGAAGAGCTGATGGAGAAGGTTCTTCTCGAAGCCGACATGCTCGAATTAAAGGCTAATCCTAACCGCAAGGCTACGGGAACGGTGATAGAATCTTCGCTCGACAAGGGACGTGGATTTGTTACAACCGTGCTCGTTAGCAACGGAACGCTGAAAGTTGGCGACATTATTCTGGCCGGAACATGTTGGGGACGTGTCAAGGCTCTGTTTAATGAGCGCAACCAGCGCATCGATAACGTGAAGCCTGCTGAACCGGCAATTGTGCTCGGTCTCAACGGTGCACCTTCGGCTGGTGACCAGTTTCATGTTATCGAAACAGAGCAGGAAGCGCGCGAAATTGCCAATAAGCGTGAGCAATTACAGCGTGAACAGGGCTTGCGCACACAAAAACGCCTTACCCTTGGCGATATTTCGCATCGTATTGCACGCGGCGAATTTCACGAGCTTAACATTGTAGTTAAAGGTGATACCAACGGTTCGGTTGAAGCATTGTCCGATTCTTTCCTGAAACTTTCGACAGAAAAGGTACAGGTTAACGTCATCAGCAAGGCTGTTGGACAAATATCTGAAAACGACGTTATGCTTGCAAGTGCGTCAGATGCCATCATCGTAGGCTTCCAGGTACGACCTTCTGCCGATGCCCGCAGGCTTGCTGACCGCGAAGGTGTCGAAATAAACACCTATTCAATCATCTACGATGCCATAGACGATGTGAAGTCGGCGATGGTGGGTATGCTCGATAAGGTGAAGAAAGAAATAGTTACAGCCCAGGTCGAAGTGAAGCAAGTGTACAAGATTTCCAAAGTGGGGACAGTGGCAGGAGGCCTTGTTACCGAAGGAAAAGTGCACAGTAAGGACAAGGCTCGCGTCGTACGCGACGGCATTGTAGTGCATACAGCTGGTATCGCTGCGCTTAAACGTTATAAGGATGACGTCAAAGAGGTTCCTACAGGAATGGAGTGTGGTATCAGCCTGGTGAACTATAATGACATTCTTGAGGGCGATATTTTGGAGACATTTACAGAGATTGAAGTTGAACAAAAACTGTAAAGGCAGGAATATTACTGCGGAAAGGCAGACTTTTCACAGCAGTAGGCTCACGACTTAATAAGGTGGTGACATTCTTCTTTCGTGAGGAATGTCACCATTTAAGTAACAAATGTGACCATCTTTTGCATGGTAAACCACTCGTTATAGGGCGTTATAACGATTACAGGATGATGGTATTCCGTTCATATATGTATGGCATGTAGTTTGCTATCAACAGGCAGGACGGGTTCCTCATCAAATAGACGAACACCCTTTTAATATGGAAACAGACTTGAAAGATAAAGAAAAGAACGCGTTTGTCAGGCAGGTGGCCGAACAAAAATACGAATACGGCTTCACAACTGACGTGGCAACCGACGTCATTCCCAACGGATTGAACGAAGATGTAGTGCGTCTTATTTCACAAAAGAAAGGAGAACCCGAGTGGCTTCTCGATTTCCGGCTGAAGGCTTACCGATATTGGAAAACGCTGAAAATGCCCACGTGGGGACACGTTCACGTCCCAAAGATTGACTTTCAAGCCATATCTTATTACGCCGATCCGCTGGCAAAGAAACCACAAAACAAAGAAATTGATCCTGAATTAGAAAAGACTTTCGATAAATTAGGCATCCCGTTGGAAGAGCGTCTTGCCCTTTCGGGAACGGCGGTTGATGCTATTATGGACTCGGTTTCGGTTAAAACCACTTTCAAAAAGCAGCTTGCTGAGAAAGGAATCATCTTTTCTTCCATCGGCGAAGCAGTGAAAAGCCATCCCGATCTCGTCAGAAAGTATCTGGGTTCAGTGGTTCCTTATCGCGACAATTTCACGTCAGCACTCAACTCTGCCGTCTTTAGCGATGGCTCTTTTGTGTATATTCCCAAGGGCATCAGGTGCCCGATGGAACTAAGTAGCTATTTTAGGATCAATGCTCGCAATACCGGACAGTTCGAGCGTACGCTTATAATTGCCGACGACGATGCTTATGTGAGCTACCTTGAAGGCTGTACTGCTCCGATGCGTGACGAGAATCAGCTGCACGCTGCTGTCGTAGAGATTGTGGTTATGAACAATGCAGAAGTGAAGTATTCGACGGTACAGAACTGGTATCCCGGTGATGAGGAAGGCAAAGGAGGCGTATTAAACCTCGTCACTAAGCGCGGAGACTGTCGCGGAATCAACTCAAAGCTGTCGTGGACACAGGTTGAAACCGGTTCGGCCATTACGTGGAAGTATCCCTCTTGCATCCTTCGGGGCGACAATTCGCAGGCCGAATTTTACAGCGTTGCGGTGACAAATCATCATCAGGAGGCCGATACGGGAACGAAAATGATTCATATTGGCCGCAACACCAAGTCGACAATCATCTCGAAAGGCATCTCTGCGGGCCATAGTCAAAACTCATATCGCGGGCTCGTTAAATGCGGACAGCATGCCGATAACGCCCGCAACTATAGCTCTTGCGACTCATTATTGCTCGGCAGTCAATGCGGAGCGCACACCTTTCCTTATATGGACGTCCACAACGATACGGCTATTGTTGAGCACGAAGCTACGACATCCAAAATCAGTGAGGACCAGCTCTTCTACTGTAATCAGCGTGGAATATCAACCGAAGACGCGGTAGGGCTTATCGTTAACGGTTATGCCAAGGAGGTTTTAAACAAACTTCCCATGGAGTTTGCCGTGGAAGCACAGAAACTTCTCTCCGTCAGTCTTGAAGGAACAGTAGGGTAAGGTGCAGGTTTTATATAAGAAAGATAATATCAATGAAGGCTCATCGCGTCATCTTGATGACGTAAAAACAATAAAAAGATATGCTTGAAGTAAAGAATTTACACGCCTCTATTGCAGGCAAAGAGATATTAAAAGGCATCAACCTTACCGTTAACGACGGCGAGATACACGCTATTATGGGTCCTAACGGCTCG
>CALIIG010000002.1 GCA_938018155.1 uncultured Prevotella sp. | reverse complement strand
GAAGAGGTAATAATAGCCACTATGACGCTTGATATAAGTGCCTTCCATGAAGTTTCCCGCCACTTTCTGCGGCTTTACATCAGGCTTAAGGGCCAGCCCGTCGGGCGTTAACTCGGCACCATAAATGCCATGAAACGAGCCCCAGAAAAGGTAATTGCGGCCGCCATCTTCAATAAAGAAGGGGTCGATACAGTTTTTTATGCCAATCTTCCGGCTGTTAATGATGCAGCCATGGTCGGTAAACGGACCCTGTGGACTGTCTGCAACGGCAACGCCTACACCGGCATCCCATTCGCCTCCCCACTCTGACTTGGCGTAATAAAGCACATATTTGTCGCCGATTTTGTTGATATCGGGTGCCCATACATTGCCCTTGGGGTTCCATTGGGGGCGTGAAGCATCGGTAAATGCGGTGCCCTGAAACTGCCAGTTCACCAAATCGGTTGAATGATAAACGGGTACATTGCGTGTGTCTTCGGTGCCATAGAGGTAGAAAGAGCCGTCGGAGGCACGCAGAATAGTGGGGTCAGGGCAGCTGCTGCCGATGACAGGGTTGCGGTAAACTGCCGTCTGGGCCGATACATTTGCAGCCAGAGCGAGCACCGAAACAAAAGTAAGAATGTGTTTCAACATAATTTTTTGATATGGTTTTTAGTGAGATTTATCAAGGATAATGGAGGCAAGGAGGTTAAGAAGTTAAGCCATTACTCTGACAGACGGGCCTTTTTTTATTCACATTTCACCACCTTGCGGCTCACTTTCTGCCCTCCCTGTACGGCGTTGATGATGTAAACGCCGTTCGAAAGCTCGTTTATCCACAGGTCTTTAATGCCCGATGCCGTACCTTTTCTGACGGTCCGGCCGCTTAAATCCGATACCGTCCATGTAAACGAACGGCCTTCGGGCGCACTGATTTGGTAATAATTCTGACCCGCCAGCGTAATCGCCGGTTCGTCATCGCCCTGTGCATTAACGTTCTCAATGCCGGCAGCTTCGTAGGTTGTAAACACAGGGGCCTCGGCTGTAGCCGACGGTTTGCCGCCCTCTACATAAGGCCAGCCGTTGCTGTCCCATTTAACCTGGTCGAGAAACAGCACTCGTCCTGCATCAATATTGCTTGCCTGATACCCATGATACAGCATCCAATACTTGCCGTTATCGTCCTTAATAATCTCCGAATTGTGGCCCGGGCCGCACACTTTATCGCTTTTCCGGAGCATCACATCGAAAGGATTCGACATGATTGACTTCCCTGCCTTGTTCAGATAAGGGCCTTTAAGACTTGTGCTGCGCGCCACAACCACATGGTATGTGCTGCTTGCGCCCGAACAACATGACCCTTGCGAACCCATCAGATAATAGTAACCATTGTGATAATATATCATGGTTCCCTCGATGGTATTTTGCGGAGCAATCTGGAACTTGACGGCACCAGCCTTCATTTGCAGTCCGTCGGCCGACAGTTCAATGCCGTAAATGCCACGGAAAGAGCCCCAAAATAGATACTGTTTGCCATCAACGTCGGCAAAATGACAGGGGTCAATGCTGTTCTTTACGCCAATTTCGCTCGATATAAACAGCTTCCCGCGGTCGGTAAAAGCGTCATTCGGCGTCGGGCTTGTGGCCACACCTATTCCGCATGTCCACTCACCGCCCCATGTAGACAGCGAGTAATACATCACGTACTGGCCGTTGACATACGATATTTCGGGTGCCCACGTGTTGGCTCCGGGCACGAATTGGGGGCGCGATGCTTCGGTAAAGCCTGCACCTGCCGGCCGCCACTTTGTTAAATCGCGCGATTTATAGATGGGCGTTCTTTTCCCGCCGCCATCGGTTCCATACACATAGAAATACCTGTCCCGACCATAAATAACGCTCGGGTCGGGAAAATCGCGCTTCAAAACGGGGTTCGAGTATGTTCCTGCAGCACCGGCCGACTGTGCCTTTACAACACCGGGCAGCAGCGAAAGTGCTCCCAGGGTAACACCAAAAAGTGTATGAGATATGTGCATCATATAAAATTAACAGGTTATTAATAACGTTATGTAACAAACAACTCTCTTTCACATCATGATGCCTGCAAAGGTTTTCTTCGCCGAATATTGCATCGCATCAACTTGCCGAAACTGTAATGTTACAGAGGTTATCAGGTTTAGACAGTACAAAATTATCCCTTTTGTGCTATTATCACAAACTTTTGCATTACTTTTTTCGAAATATTCCTGTTTTTTCTGTTTCATAATGGTCGTAGCCGAACGCCGTCATGTGTTCTCCTTTACATTGTGCAGGTCATTGTCCGACGGCCGTCAGCAGCGCGTACGACGACCGTCGAACAATGGGTGTGACGGCCGTCAGCAACGCTGCCGACGGCCGTCGAACACTCACCATACAGCAAAAACCTCTTATAAAAAGGGGGCAATGTGGGGAGGATTTAATTACTCTTCTTTTACATTTACGCTTTATTTAATCAAGGAGAAGGACGTTCAGACCCCCAGCCCCCTAACTTAGGGGGCTTGCACACGCGGGCAAGGGGGTGCGGAAACACGATACATCAGCACCATGCTCGACCGTTTATCGGGCAGAACCAGCTGCAAACCACGGGCCAGTTCGGCACCCGTGCGCGTAAACTGCTGCTGTGTGTCGCGGTTCGTGAGCTTATAAACGGCACGGGAATCGAGGCCATGCAGTTGCACGGTAAGCACGCTGTCGGGGGCTGCAGCACGCCGAAAGGCAACCACAATGCCGTCACGGGCCGACCTTCTATTAAGCTGATAGGCCATCCATACGCTGTCACCAAGAATGCGTTGCGTGCTTGTGAGCGGATAATAATCTTCAAAATAATAGGGCCGCAGCTCGTCAATCTCATCCATCAGCTTGCGCATTTCAAGAAGATTATTCCCGGGTTCGGTTATCTTCCAGCTGAAAACAACGGTGCTTCCCATGCTCGAGCGCGCTGTAAACTTATCGGTTTGCATAAGCCCCGTGCCCGTTTGTGGCAGCCAGAGGGCAAGGCCGAAGGTGTGTGTCTGGTATCCTACGGGTTCGCCGTAATGGTAATCGGTGCGCCACAGCGGTGCCGACCGTTGAAGAGTCTCCAGGTCAAGTCGGCGGCCACCGCTGGCACAGTTGTCGATAAAGCCGTGCGGGTGGTGGCGTAATATATTGTCCCAGTAGGTGTAAAGCCCCTCAATGTAATGGTTTTCGGTAATTCCCTCGCGCCCTTCAGGGTCGTTATGATACCAGAAACCGGCGGGTTCGATGTTATAATCCTGCCGATAGTGGTCTATTCCGTTGTCATCCATAAACTTGTTGATGTAACGGCTCAGCCAGCTTACGGCTGCGGTGTCGGCGAGATTGAACAGATACGACTCGGTGCCTTCGCCGGCATCGATGAGCCATTTCTTTGGCAACTCCCTGCTCCAGCGTGAGCCTTTGAACACGCGTTCAGGCTCGAACCACACCAAAAACTCTGATCCGATGGCGTGAACAGCGTCACTAACGGGCTTCAGTCCGTGGGGAAAGCGCAGGCTGTCAACCGTCCAGTTGCCCACAGTGTTGTACCAGTTCTTGCCCTCGCCAACGCGGGCCGACTCGGCATACCAGCCAGCATCAAGCCAAAACACCTTGGGAGCCAGGTTAAACTGCTTGTAACGCTCAACCAATGCCAGCGCATAGCTCTCATCCATACAGGTATATTCGTTGCAGGGATAAGGGTCGCCGTAGTTGAAACTCGTCGTAATGGGGTAATGATAAGGCTTGCCGTCGATGCGCGGTGTAAGGCACGAGAGCACCAAACGACGCCACTGGTTCTGCCCGTCTATGTAAGAATCGCCCTGCCAGAACATCAGGCACACGCTCGATGAGCGTATGCTTTCGCCCGGATAGAGCCAGGTGTTGAGACGGTCGATGCCCGTAACAAACTTTAAACGGCCGCGCGCTTCCGACTTGAAATCGGCCTTCCATGTTCCCGTCCAGCCAATGGCGGCTATCATACCGCGCCCGTTACCCGTATCGATATTGAAGAAAGGAAAGTTGAGCTGGCTCGAGCGGCCGCCCTCAGGACGCAACAAAAGTTCGCCGGTGCCATCAAAAACGCGCTGGTATGGCGCAAAATCGTCGGGCCCTGCATTGCTGCCACGCGTGTAGTGAAGCGTGAAAGGGGCGGCGTTGTTATTGCGAAACGAGAGGTCGGTTGTACGCACATCGGCAATGGTTTTCGACTTTCCCGTTCCCGTATTCTTAAACCGCAGCACCCACATCACGGCCTTCTGGGGGCGGTATATCTTCACATCGCAGCTTACTTGCAGCGAGCCGTCGGGTGCGGTATAGGTGTAAATCACGTTGGTTGCACCCGTCTGGGGCATGACATGACGGCGCACGGTGCAGCCCCATGTTTTGAGAAAGGCCGACGACGGCTGCCCGCCGTAGGTGAATGAAAAGGGTACTTCGCCCTGCCTTGCAAAGTGACGGGCCACCCATTGTTCAACATTTATCTTGCCTTTATTCAGGTCAAGCGATGTTTGCGCGCGCACCATCAGGGGCAGAGCCAGCACAGAGAGGGCCGCGATCAAGCGGTTTAAGGGTTTGTTTTTCATAAAAAAATTCATTGTTTTTGGTGTTTTGGCATCGCTACTTCTTGATAACGCATGAGCAACGACGAGCGCGGCCGGCTTAGTTTCAGCTGTAATCCGTCGGCCAGAGCGCGGCCGCTGAGCGTGGTTTTAAGCCCCGTGTCGACATTTTCAATCTCATATTGCCGGTTATTATCGAGGCCTTGCAGGCGCACGGTAAGCGTGCTGTCGGTGCTTTCGGGCCGGCGAAAGGCCATAATAATGCCCGTTGCGTCGGCCGTTCTGTTCAGCTGGTAGGCCAGCCAGCGATTGGAAGCCGTTGTGGAATCAACGCCCGTGAGGGGGTAATAGTCGGCCGTGTAATAGGGCTTTACCGATAAATACTCGTCAATGCTGCGGCGAACTACCTCCAAATTGGTTTGTTTGGTGGTGAGTTTCCAGTGGCAAATCATGGCCGAACTGTAACTCGAGCGGGCTGCATAGGCATCATTTGTGGCTACACCCGTGCCATGAAACGGCACAAAAAGGTTTAAACCATAGTTCTGTGTTTGCAGACCCTCGGTGGCATAATAATGGTAATAGTCGCTCTGCCAGAGCGGAGCACTGCGCCCTATCGTCTCCCAGTCGATACGCCGGCCGCCACTTGCACAGTTGTCAATGAGCAAACGGGGGAAGCGTTGCAGCAGATAGTCCCAGAAACGATACAGGTTTTCAATGTAGCGTATTTCAGTAATACCCTCACGTTGCGGCTCATCGGCAGCCTCCCAATAGGGTTCAGG
>CALIIG010000001.1 GCA_938018155.1 uncultured Prevotella sp. | reverse complement strand
TGCAGTTCCCCACAGGGAAATTCTCTTTTTTCGCAAAAACGCGTCAATATGACCTCCTGTTACTACTGCCTTATCGCCGTCTTCCAATTGTTTGGGGAGTGTTGAGGAGCTGTTTGTACAGATTGCACCCAGTCGGTTCAGCGAATACTGACAGCGATTCCACTGCATCGCGGGATTACCATATATCCCAGAGAACCACGAGTAGGTATTGCTTCGGTATTCCTTCTGTCTTTCTATTACATCATCTGAAGCTTTTACCGGAACCACCCGACTGAAAGCAACAAACAGAATTACCATTAGAGAGGGAACTGTCTTTTTATTCACCTTTTTTGTTTTTATCCGTTTATTTCTTCGGTATCACGCCATCATAGGTAAGCGTCGAGGCCTTTGTTCCATCAGCACTGATAGCCGTTTTCTGCTCTTCTATCAGCGAAGGAATGCACTCGGTGTTGAAATCGTCAGAAGAATTATTCGTATCTTGCAGATGAATAATACCGCTCCCATCTATAAACTGTAGCTTACGGCGGATACTTCGGAAGTAACGATTCTTATCACGATCTGTATAACCGACATGAGTCCATCCCGCATCTATTGAAGGCGGAAGGATATTCCATAATCGATTACTTTGTACACTACAGTTCACTCCATCCACAATCCATGAATTGGGAATCTTGTAAGCCGTTTGTTTCATAGGAAAAGTTCCCTGTGGAAGGTACATCGTATAATAATAGGTGTACGAATAGTTCTTGAGATACTTTTCTTTATTGATGTTCTTTGGGATACGGACAAGGGCAAACGATGTAAAGCCACGGTTATGAAGAACATAGAAACTCAGTGTGTAGCAATACCATTTATCCAGATTGGGTACCGTAGGACTATCTATATCCAGATGGGATGGAGAGGTAGAGATGTCATACCATTCGAAGTCGGCCTTACTTAAATCGATTGAATTGGGATTGGCTACACGATGATCGATACCGGTATCGCAGATAATCAGCGACCGGCCAGGCATAACAGGATGGTCTGTACCATTGCCAGGAATTACGTAAAGAGACCACACGGAAAATGTATCTTTACGGATGTCGGGCGAATATTTGAAATATTGTACCGATTTAAATTTCGACTCACAAAAGGCCAGTCCGTCAGCATAAAGCACATGGTCGGTATTGTTAAATATCCTGATGTAACCATCACCATAGTATTGTGAGCCTGAAGCGCGCAACGTACCTGAAAAGAATATTTCCTCAAAAATAAAGTCGTCGTTTGCAGCTGAGAGGAACGTTTCTATTCTGAGCTTTCTATTATTCTTTGTAATACTAATATTCTCAGCCTTCCCCGTAAGTGTTCTCTTCGACATAACTGATTCGGAACCGTCGCCATTTTCAAATGTTACATCGGCTGAATAAACACAATCATAAAGCCCCTCGAGCAGATGAATATCACCAGATTGGGTTAAGTTTATCCGCTCTCCTGACGTAAGATTTATGAATAAAATTTTTTCTGAAACAACCTTAAGGTTCTTCACGTTCGCGGGATAATCTATTGTAAGATTTGTTGAAACCTCTGCGAGAACATCATCATTGCTGCACGATGACATCAGCGTAAGTACGGCCAGTACTAAAGTATATATAATAGTTTTCGGTTTCATCTTGTTTTATTCGTGGATAAATGAACGGTAAAATTAAATTGTAAGATTAGCCTCCACGCCAAAATAGGGCGAGGCATTGCGGCGTATTACCTTACCATTAGACTTATAATCGGGTAAATAATCCAATATTTTATTGGCAAAGAAAGACAGTCGCATGTAGCGGCCTATGCGCTTGGTTGCTTTCAGATTAACAATCATCGACATGGGAACTACAAATGGCCGGAACATATCTTCCCTGTAAGTCTGGACCAGCTGTTTTAAAAAAACATCTTGTTCACTTGCTGATGTATATGGGTGAGTTTGTCCGTCGGCCGCCGAAATATAGGCTGTCGGATAGCCGTTTTTTTCCTGCCGTTTGGTTTTAATGAGCCACATGCACTGTGCCGACGTTGTAAAAATAAAGCCCCATTCGGGTATTTGGGTATCAAATGTGAAATTGGTATTGAGCCTGTCGTTCACCTGACCATCGTTCCAATTATAAAGACCCACGTACAATTCGCTCACAGGACGATTGTTTATCACCACATTCACGGGGTCGAACATGGGCTGGCTATTCGTATAGGTAGTATGAAACCACGCTCCACTGACATTAATACGGGTGCGCAATGTCCGGATTCGGGCTGAGGTAAATTGTAATTCTATACCCTGTTTTATCATTTTGCTGCCATTCGATGCCTGCTGATAGCCATCAAGTACGTGCCGGTATTCAAAGGGAAGCGTGCGCCATTCGGCACCTGCAGACATTTGCGAAACATCATATTTCTTGTAAAGATAATTGCCATAGATACGTGAATAGCGGAAGCCCGACGTCATTCGCTCATGGAAATAATCAATGCTAAGCGAGTTGTCTTTCCAGTCAACGTCTACCCTCACCTCCCACTTCCCATTGCGTGCAGGTTTGATGGCATAGTTTGCAGGGTCTTGCTGGTAGCTCATTACGACAAATCTGCTGTCGCGTTCAGGTTTTTGCGTATCGTAATAAGCCAGCTCTACAAAGTCGCTATAATAATTGTCAGGATAAAGATAGTTGAGTGTCGGGTTCTTTGTTGTCAGTCCCCATCCCGAAGCAAGGGCAATACGCAGCGGGCTGCCGCCAGCCATAAGGTAGGGCAACCGCCAGTTTATGTTTATGCGCGGGTCGGCATATACCTTTCCGCACATTTCGAAGTGCCTGTCAAGGTTGGGCATGGTACTGAGGCGTATGCCCGTCATTCCTTCCAGTACGCTACTGCCTGTCTTCACGGTAAAATTGTCTTCGATGAAGGACGACAGGTTTTGCAGGGCGGGAATATCCTTATAGCGGCGGGGCCTGGCCGACCAGCCATTTACGTTCAGCGGACGGCTCATATCATAAACCTGACCTTCGCCATAGTTCTTTGAATAGTCCCAGTTGAAACCCAGCTTCAGTAAATTCTCCATCCTGCCTGCATTCAGGCCCAAAAGCCCTTTGGCTTTTAGCCAGGCATTAAATGGTTTACCATCGCACAGATAGTCGGCCACATATTCTGCATAAACCGCAGCAGCCTCACGTTCGCCCTCTTCCCATCCCATTGGTACGATGCCATAACGCTGGGGAGCCACGAGACGCTTCTGGCGCAGACGGTCAAATTGCTGCGACACCGAAGTATTGACTTCCACCTCCCGCAGCAGTCCCTTTTTACGTTTCAGCCACCAGCTGTTCGTAAAAGCCATACGATTGTAGTTGGAGCGGTATTCGTCGATGCGCCCGTAATTGAGGTCGGGATCAGACTTGCTGTTGTCGAAAGAACCCGAATAGTCGAATGCCGACTCCCATCTCCATTCATACTTTTTTGCCGTCACCTGCTTAAGCGTATACCGCAGCGATGCGTTCAGGCGTTTGTAGTTTTCGAGATTATTCGTAGGATCAATCCTGGAATCGAGGTATCCCAGGTCGAAGTTAACAACCTTCGTGTCATTTTTATCGAGCGATATTCCCTTTCCCAGGGAGAACAGCTTACTGTAACCATCGGCCTTAAACCGGCCCGAGAGCGGCATTCTTCGGCGAATCTTCCTGATATTCACAATACCGCTGGTTAAGTTGCCATATTCTACTGACGGAATGCCGCGTATTACCTCAACACGCTCAATATCATCGGTACCTATCGTACGCATGTCTACACCTTTATTGGTTATGTTCCGATAGTTCTCCCTTCCGCTCGACGAGGTTATGCTCTGTGTATCCGAAAGCGGCGAAAACTGAAGATTGGCATCGGTATTGACTGGCGTTCCGTCAATAACAAACTGCGTTCCGAGCGATGATATGGCAAAGGCATTGTTGCGCGACTGCACCCCGCTCGCCGTAAGATTTCCCGTTTCGCGCAGACTTATCGTGTTGGCCACTCCCATGTTCGGGTCTTTCGAGTAGCCGCCGGGTAACAGTTCCATGAGGTCGGCCAGACTATTCGGCTGCAGTTGGTTCATTGCCTCACGACCGATGATTGATTTTGTGACAGGTCCCTGAGCTTCCCTGGCCGTGACAGTTACCTCGCTGAGGCTCAAATTAGCCTTCAGGGCAATATCAAGCGTCGTTCCCTCCGCAAATATCACCGTGCGCCTGTAAGGCTCGTAGCCCACATAACTCACCTTCATTACATAACTTTCGCCCGCCACAACATCTATCGAGAAACGTCCGTCGGCACGGGTCAGCGTAGCCTTGGGATGCTTCCCCTGAAACGAAACAGCAGCCATGGGCAACGCTGTTTTGTCAGCGGCATCAGTCACAATACCGCTTACACTAACATACTTCTGCCCCGCACAATAAAGCGAAAACCAGGAAAACAATGCTATAATTGAATATTTTAGGCCCATTAAAAACCAGAAACACAGATATATCTGTCAGGAACAAATCCCCCGGATGCAAAGGTAAAGAGATATGCAACGACTGACAATACCTAAAAATGATTATTTACGAAGGCACCCTCGCACCTTTATACAGCACCACACATGTCCGGCACACCGTACTTTCTGACAAACTGCTCCGGCATCTGCCGCCCGTTTTCCTCATCAATGCAGGGCTTCAGGCCGTTGTAATTCTGGCAGAATATGCCTGCCTGCAAGCGAAAGAACAAATAATGGAGTTGGAAACTTCCTTACATTCAGTTTTCGCGAAATAGAGAAAAACAGAATACGAAACCAGATAAAAACAAACAAAAACATGCCTTCAACAAAAAACGCAGGTACCTTTTTATAAAAAACAAAGTGCTTTTTGGCTGAAAATAAGGTATCATTTACTGAAAATAATATTACTTTTTATGCGATAAAATAATGGGATTACTATTTGTATAGCAATAAGAATATACATTTGGATACTTTTCGGCCAATGGGTCCATCCCATACCACAGTGATGTAACGGAATTCATATACCTTGCTCCATAACACCCGGCGGCGTTTCGCGCGACTTGTAATACTCCTCGCGCTGCTTCTCTATCTGCATCATGCGGGCGGCATAGTCTTTCTGACCTGCCGTAACGTTGTTGCCGCTGATACCGTAAACGTTGCTGAACTTGCCCACGCCGAGTTTACTTGCCACGCGCTTGTCGCCGATAAGTGCGTGATTCATTAAATACGGTTGCCCGTAGAGTTTCAAGCATTGAAACTGTGCGTTCCATAGGATGAAACGGTGAGTTTCATAGGATGAAATCGTGCGTTTCATGGGATGAAACTGTGCGTTCCAACCGTTGAAATTAT